>NZ_JCBANH010000046.1:0-47660 GCF_059760925.1 Achromobacter sp. 1011791174 | reverse complement strand
AAGCTGCTGGAAGTGGCGCCGGGCGTGACGGTCCAGGAGATCCAGTCCAAGACGCTGGCCAGGCTGGATGTGTCGGCGGTGAAGTAGGCGCCGTCTAGCCTTGGTGGAAGAAAGCCCGCGCGAGCGGGCTTTCTCTTCATTACCGGACCAAGCCACGGCCCCTGAAGCGGCGCCTAGAGCGCGAGCCGGTTTCCCCATGCCGTCGGGCTCCCCCCCGAGAAGCGGTTGAAATCCCGGACCAGATGCGCCTGGTCGGCATACCCGCACAGGCCCGCAAGCTCGGCCCAGCCGCAGGTCTGGCGACGCGCATGCGCCAGCGCGAGGTTGAAGCGCATCATCTGCGCGACCGTCTTCGGCGACAGGCCGATCTCGTCACGGAACCGGGCCGCCAGGTGCTTGCGGCTCCAGCCCAGCTGGCTCGCGATGGCCTCGATTCGTTCCATGCCGTGCGACTGCCACAGTCTCTCGTAGGCCCAGGTGGCGGGCGTGCCTGTCCTGGCCATGGCCAACAGACGGCTCGCGAGAAACGCCTCAACGATGTCAAGGCGCCGCTCCCAATCCCGTTCGGCGCCCAACCGCTCGCGCAACGCCGCGACCGCGTTCCCGAGCAGGTCCTCGGCCCTGACCATGCCGCCCGCGATCTCGGACATCGGCAGATCGAAGAACCGGCGCGCGCCGGACGGCGTGAAGCTGACGCTGATGCATGCGCCCCCGCCCCCCGATTCGATCAGTGCGGGGCCGGCGACCAGGCCGGCGACGAAGCTGCCGCCCATGATGGCGGGGCGCGAGGCCTCGCCGATCCTGATCGCGAACGGCTCACCGAAACTGATGATCCAGGGGATTTCCAGGCGCGCGGGCTGCAGCTGCCGGATGCGCTCGATCACGTTTTCCTGATAGCCGGAAATATCGACCACGTCATGCCGCAGCATGGCCTGCGGCGCCCTGCGCCACAGGGTGACGCCTTGCATGCTTGGCGGCAGCGGGCCCGCCGATGTCTCGATCCAGTCCCGCATGGCTATGGCCGGCAGACGCCCGGGATGCCCGGGCGGGTCGATGACCATCGGTACAGGCGAATTCCAGCCATGGGACGCTCCTTCCCGGGCCGTGCGTCACGCGGCCAGGTAACTTTTCTTCAAGACGCGACCGGCCTTGCCGTCCAGAATGTCCTTCCCGATCATTTCAGGAATGCGGCATGGATCAGAAACCCTTGCGTATCTTCAACGTCAATGAAATCCTCGCCGGCCTGCCGCTGGCCGACCTCAGCCGTGGCGTGGAGCAGGAGGACGACGCCGATGCCTTTCCGATGCAGGCGGCCTTCGGCAGCGGCGGCCTGTTCATCGGCGGCTTTGTCGGACTGGCGCCCTGGGAAAACCATCCCGATACCGATGAGCTTCTTTATGCCGTCGAAGGCGAGGTCGAGATCACGATCTTGACTGACGCGGGAGCACAAACGGAAATGCTGCGGCAGGGATGCGTCTGTATCGTACCCAAAGGACTGTGGCATCGCCAGCACGCCCATGCGCCGGTCAGGCTGATGACGATCTCCGGCCCAAGCCTGTCGTCGCGGGGCGACGATCCGCGCCCCGTTGACTCGCAGCAGCCTGTGGCGCCAGCATGAGCCGCAAGGGCCACTGCCGCGACAACGCGGCAGCCGAAGCCGAGGGCATGCGGGTCGCTGGCGCAGCCTTTATTGTTGTTCTGTCTACGGTTCCTTCAGCCCCAACGCATTCACCAACGGGGCGAACAATTTCTTTTCGTCGCGCACGCGCGCGGCATAGTCGGCCACGCTCAGCGGTAGCGCCTCGGCGCCCGCATCCAGAAAGCGCGCCTGGATCTCCGGCCGCGCAAGCACTTTGTTAATTTCGGCGTTCATGCGATCGACCACATCATCGCGGGTGCCAGCGGCGGCATACACGCCGAACAGGCTGTCCGCGAAAACCCCATCGATGCCGGCCTCGGAGAAGGTTCGTATGTCGGGCGCAACGGCGGCGCGTTGCCGGCTCGCCACCGCCAGTACCTTCAGCTTGCCCGCCTGCACCATGGGAAAGACCGTGGCGGGTCCAAACGCGAAGTCGATCTGGCCTGCCGCCAGATCTTGTATCGCCGGCGCCACGCCGCGATACGGTGCATGGGTGGCCGGGATGCCAGTCGCCTGCTTGAGCAGCTCGCCCGCCAGATGCGGCGTCGTGCCGTTTCCGGCCGAACCGTAATTGAGCGGATCGGGCCGCTTGCGCGCGTACTCCACGAACGCTTCGAGCGTATCGACGCCAAGCGAAGACCGGACAAACAGGAACAACTGGCTGTTGGCCAGCAAGGCAACCGGCCGCAGGTCCCGCTGCGGATTGAACGGCATGCTGGCGAACATCAGTGGATTGACCGATTCGGTCGTCGACGGATTGAGCAGGAAGGTATGGTTGTCCCCGCCGTTGCGCGCAACTTCGGCTCCCGCCACGTTGCCGCCCGCACCGCCCCGATTCTCCACGATAACGGTCTGCTTCAAGGCCTCGGCCAGGTGCGGCTGCACGGTGCGCGCCAGCACGTCGACCAGCCCTCCGGGCGCCAGCCCCACGACCAGGCGCACGGGCTTGACAGGCCAGGGCTGAGACGGTGTTTGCGCATGGCTGCCCGTTGCCCAGCCAGTCAGCGCCAGCATCATCATGGCCAGACAGCGTCTACGCAGCAGCATGCGATTCTCCTTATGGGGGGCCACCCCGCGATCCCGTGCACGATGCGCCACGCACCGCGCCACGGTGAACCGCCTTGATGCCTCATCGCGGCGGCGGTCCTGCATTGGTTGCTCATTCTTCACAAAAGTTTAAGCATAAAGAATCCCGGATAACCCTATGAATTTCCGGCGACACGCGCAGCTTATCGACACGGCTGTCGTGCAAACAAAAAATGGGATGGCTCCCATGCAAGCCTCCCGGTCTCATGCCACGCCGCCGCCATCGCTTCCGCCCGGATTCGCGCAGCCATGCGAAACGCGTTGTCCGGGGGAATCAGCTTGCACGGTGGAACCATTGATGGATATCTGGGAATTGCCTTGCCGGCAACTTGGATGAACAAGAACGCCTCCTTCATGGAATGTCGATGCATGGCCTCCTGCTTGCCGAATTTTGATGCCCGTCGTCCAAAAAAAATCTGGCCGCAAGCCGCATGAACAGGCCATCGACACCGCGTTCAGGACGCCAACGTGGGCGAGCCCAGCCCCAAGTCGAACGAATGTCGACCGAAAATTAGGGTCAGAGCAATCCACATCGAATATGTAACAGCCCCCCTCCCCCCCTTGAAGCCCAAAACTTCATCCCTATAATTAGCACTCGACACCGGTGAGTGCTAACAACGCTCCCGGGGCACCCCGAACCATTTCAAATCTCTTCTAGAAACAGGAGTTCCTCATGGCCCTGCGTCCCCTGCACGATCGCGTGATCGTCAAACGCCTGGACAACGAGCGCAAGACCGCCTCGGGCATCGTCATCCCGGACAGCGCCGCTGAAAAGCCGGACCAAGGCGAAGTCGTCGCCGTTGGCCCGGGCAAGAAGACCGAAGACGGCAAGATCCTGCCGGTCGACCTGAAGGCTGGCGACAAGGTGCTGTTCGGCAAGTATGCCGGCCAGTCGGTGAAGGTTGATGGCGAAGAGCTGCTCGTCATCCGCGAGGACGAAATCCTCGCCGTGATCCAGTAAATCCCCGCCTAAACGAATTTTCGAAGGAAGCTGATAAAAATGGCTGCCAAGCAAGTACTGTTCGGTGACGACGCCCGCGTGCGCATCGTCCGTGGCGTGAATGTTCTCGCCAACGCCGTCAAGACCACCCTGGGCCCCAAGGGTCGCAACGTCGTGCTGGAGCGCTCGTTCGGCGCCCCGACCGTGACCAAGGACGGCGTGTCCGTCGCCAAGGAAATCGAACTGAAGGACAAGTTCGAGAACATCGGCGCCCAGCTGGTCAAGGACGTCGCCTCGAAGACCTCCGACAACGCCGGTGACGGCACCACCACCGCCACCGTGCTGGCCCAGGCCATCGTTCAGGAAGGCCTGAAGTACGTTGCCGCCGGTTTCAACCCGATCGACCTGAAGCGCGGCATCGACAAGGCCGTCGCCGCCGCCGTCGCCGAACTGAAGAAGCAATCCAAGCCGGTCACGACCAGCAAGGAAATCGCCCAGGTCGGCTCGATCTCGGCCAACAGCGACACCTCCATCGGCCAGATCATCGCTGACGCGATGGACAAGGTCGGCAAGGAAGGCGTCATCACCGTCGAAGACGGCAAGTCGCTGGAAAACGAGCTGGACGTCGTCGAAGGCATGCAATTCGACCGCGGCTACCTGTCGCCCTACTTCATCAACAACCCGGACAAGCAAGTTGCCGCCCTGGACGACCCGTTCGTCCTGATCTTCGACAAGAAGATCAGCAACATCCGTGACCTGCTGCCCGTGCTGGAACAAGTCGCCAAGTCGAGCCGTCCGCTGCTGATCATCGCCGAAGACGTCGAAGGCGAAGCGCTGGCCACCCTGGTGGTGAACAACATCCGTGGCATCCTGAAGACCACCGCCGTCAAGGCGCCGGGCTTCGGCGACCGCCGCAAGGCCATGCTGGAAGACATCGCCATCCTGACGGGCGGCACGGTGATCTCCGAAGAAACCGGCATGTCGCTGGAAAAGGCCACGCTGGCCGAGCTGGGTCAGGCCAAGCGCATCGAAGTGGGCAAGGAAAACACGACCATCATCGACGGCGCTGGCGACAGCAAGTCGATCGAAGCTCGCGTCAAGCAGATCCGCGTCCAGATCGAAGAAGCCACGTCCGACTACGACCGTGAAAAGCTGCAAGAGCGCGTGGCCAAGCTGGCCGGCGGCGTTGCCGTGATTCGCGTTGGCGCCGCCACCGAAGTCGAAATGAAGGAAAAGAAGGCTCGCGTCGAAGACGCGCTGCACGCCACCCGCGCCGCCGTTGAAGAAGGCGTCGTGGCCGGCGGCGGCGTCGCCCTGCTGCGCGCCAAGCAAGCCATCACCGACCTGAAGGGCGACACCGCCGATCAGAACGCCGGCATCAAGCTGATCCTGCGCGCCGTCGAAGAGCCGCTGCGCACGATCGTCGCCAACGCCGGTGAAGAAGCCAGCGTCGTCGTCAACAACGTGCTGAACGGCAAGGGCAACTACGGCTACAACGCCGCGACCGGCGAGTACACCGACCTGGTCGAGCAAGGCGTGCTGGATCCCACCAAGGTGACCCGCACCGCCCTGCAAAACGCCGCCTCCGTCGCCAGCCTGCTGCTGACCGCCGAAGCCGCCGTGGTCGAACTGGCCGAAGACAAGCCCGCTGCCCCGGCCATGCCGGGTGGCATGGGCGGCATGGGCGGCATGGACTTCTAAGTCCCGCCATCACTGCCTTGCCCGCCCCGGGGACGCCCGGGGCAAGCAAATCCTGAGAACCCCCGGGTCCTTCGCCCCCGGGGGTTTTCTTTTGCGCACGCGGATCGCAGCGCGCCGCGCGCCGTCCGCCCGCCGCTTCCGCCACCCCGGACGGACCTGGCCGATGCGCCCGCCACGGCGGCGCGGGAACGTTTGCGCACAAACAGAAGGTTTCGTCGCGCCGCATCCGTCCCTACAATGAGGGCTTCCCAGCCCGAGCCCGTCCCATGCGCCTGCCTCCCAGCCTGCGACTCCTGCGTCCCTCCGAGATCGGCGGATTGCTGATGGATTCCATCAACCAGTGGTCCGATCGCCGCGCGTCCAGCAAGGGCGCGGCGCTGGCGCTGTACATGGTGTTCTCGCTCGCGCCCATGCTGATCCTGGTGATCGCGGTGGCGGGCGCGTTCTTCGGCGAGGACGCGGTGCGCTCGGAGCTGTTCGCGCAGCTGCGCGACCTGACCGGCGAGCGCGGCGCCGAGGTCATCCAGACCGTGCTGGCGAGCGCGCACGAATCGGGCGGCGGCTGGATCGCCGCGCTGATCTCGATCTTCGTGCTGATCTTCAGCGCCACCACCGCCTTCGCCGAACTGAAGGCCAGCCTGGACGAGCTGTGGGACGTGTCCGCCAGGCAGAAGGGATTGCAGGGCATGGTGCGCAGCCGCATGCTGTCGTTCGGCCTGGTGCTGGTGCTGGCGCTGTTCCTGCTGATCTCACTGACGGTGAACGCTGGGCTGGCGGCGGCGCGCAAGTACTACGGCGACCTGTGGACGGCCTCGTCCTTCGCGGTGGTGGCTGAATGGATCTCCAACCTGTTTTCCTTCTCGGTGGTGGTGGCGCTGTTCGCGGTCATCTTCAAGCTGCTGCCCAGCGCGCGCATCACCTGGCGCGACGTGATTCCCGGCGCCATCGTGACGGCCGCCCTGTTCCTGGTGGGCAAATGGGGCATCGGCGTCTACCTGAGCCGGGGCGCGGCCGTGTCGGCCTATGGCGCGGCCGGCTCGCTGATCGCGCTGCTGCTGTGGATCTATTACTCGGCGCAGATCTTCTTCTTCGGCGCGGTGTTCACGCGCCAGTTCGCGCTGCGCTTCGGCAAGGCATCGCGGCCCGCGCCCGGCTCCGGTGCGGACGCGGCAATCCCACCAGCAGCCCCCGTCCCACAGGACACGCCCGAAACGAGCCCGGCGCCGCAGCAACAGGCAGCGCAGCCGGATCCCGTCCAGCCCGGGCAAGCTCCGCGCGCCTGAGCGCCGCCTGCACGGCCGCCCGGGCACAATGCCGGCATCGGTCCGGGAGCCTGGTCCTCGTTCATACCGTCATCGCCATGGGCACCTGGCCCTCGATGCATGCCAGCATCGTGCTCCTGCGCCGGCATGCACCGCTACATCATTGCGCGGCCGGCTCGACCTCCAGCGCCCGCGCCTCGGCGGCTTCGCGCTCCAGTTCCGCCAATGCTCCCCTGACGCCCAGCTCCCGCAGCCGCTCCAGCTGCACCGCCAGCGCCTGCACGAAGGCCTGCTTCCTGCCCAGGTCGCCGAACACCGGCTTGAAGTCGGCCAGCACCACGGCGCGCCGCTGCGCGGCCTGCGACGGCGCGGCGGCGGCCGCGGCCACATCGGCGCGGGACAGCAGCCGGGCCAGCGCGTCGGCCAGCGGATCCTGCACCACGTAAGCGTCGCCACGCTCATCGTGGCCGCGCAGATAGTGCAGCCAGGCCGCCACGGCCAGCACCAGCCGGGCGCAGTCATCGCCGCGCCGCAGCCGGTCGCGGATCGCGCCCAGCAGACGCTGCGGCACTTTCTGCGAGCCGTCCATCGCGATCTGCTGCAGGCGTTGCGACAGGGCGGGATTGGACACGCGCGCCATGAAGCGGCGGCGGTATTCCTCCAGGCCCGATTCGGGAATGCCGCGCAGCGTGGGCGCGATTTCCAGCCGCATCAGGTCTTCGGCGTAGCGGCGCAGCGCCGGATCCTGCGCGGCCTCGCTGGCGGTGCGCATGCCCAGCATGGCGCCCAGATAGGCCAGGCCCGAATGCGGCGCATTGACCATGCGCAGCTTGAGCCTCTCGTAGGGCGCGGCGTTGCGCACGAAGGTGGCGCCGCCAGGCAGGTCCCAGGCCGGGCGGCCGGCCGCGAACTTGTCCTCGATGACCCAGTTCAGATAGGGTTCGCCCACCACCGGCCAGGCGTCCTCGAACCCCAGCCGGGCGGAGATGCGCGCGCGGTCCTCGTCCAGCGTGCCGGGCACGATGCGATCGACCATGGAATTGGGAAACGTGCAGTTCTTGTCGATCCAGGCGGCCAGCGTCACGTCCAGCCGCAAGGCGAAGGCCAGCACCAGGTTGCGCAGCGTGTCGCCATTGGCGTGCAGGTTGTCGCAGGACAGCAGCGTCAGCGGCGGCAGGCTGCGCTCGCGGCGCAGCGCCAGGCCATAGGTCAGGATGCCGATGGCGCTGCGCGGGCGCTCCGGATGCTCCAGGTCGTGCAGGATGTCCGGGTCGTCCCAGCGCAGGTAACCGGTGGACGGCTCGTGGCTGTAGCCCTTCTCGGTGATGGTCAGGCTGACGATGCGCGTCTGCGGATAGGCGATGCGTTCGAGCACCGCGTTGGGGTCTTCCTCGGCCACCATGATGCGCAGCACCGATCCCACCATCCGAAGCTGCTCCGTGGGCTGGCCGTCGTCCCCGGCATCGCGCAGCGCCAGCGTATACAGCCCGTCCTGCGGCGTCAGCGCGTCGCGCGTGGCCGGGCTGCGCAGCGACACGCCCAGGATGCCCCAGCTCAGGTCGCCGCTGGCGGCCATCGCCATGTCGGTCACCACGGCCTGATGCGCGCGGTGAAACGCGCCCAGCCCCAGATGCACGATGCCGGGCGTGACCCGGCTGCGGTCATAGCCAGGAAGCTCCACGTCCTTGGGCAGCTGCGACAGGGATTCTGAGTTCAAACGTTCAAGCATGGATTGCCAGGGTCTTGAAGCGCCGGCAGGCGGCCGCCGATTGACCGGCGGACGGGCGCGTTGGTGGGAAGAGTGAGATGGTAGGGCGGCGGGCGTCTCGTCGATGAGCGATATCACGGCCCGGCGCGTGGCGAGGGTATAGCACGTCCCGATGATCGCTGTAAGCATGGGAAACACCGCCACGCGGGCAACCCATATCTGTTAAAAAGCCGCCACACTCGGCTTTCCTGCTCATCCATGTCACAGAACCCGCATCCCTCGCCCTATAAAAGCACCGGCGGCCTGCGCCGCATCCTCAACGCATTGCGCTATTCGCTGCAGGGCCTGCAGGCCGCGATCAAGTATGAGGCCGCCTTCCGCCAGGAACTGGCGCTGGCCGTGCTGCTCATCCCCGCCGCATTCTTCCTGGGCCGCACCACGGTCGAGGTCTTCTTCCTGATCGGCACCGTGATCCTGGTGCTGGCGGTGGAGCTGGTCAACTCCGCCATCGAGGCGCTGGCCGACGCGCTGTCGGTCGAGACGCATCCGCTGCTGGGCCGGGCCAAGGACCTGGGCAGCGCGGCGGTGATGCTGTTGCTGTTGTTCACTGTCGCCGTGTGGGTGGGCGTCGCCGTGAGCCGCTTCGTCATGCACTGAGGGTGGGGCCCACCCCCGAAGCGCCTTCGGCGCTTCCCCCTCAAGGGGGCGCCGCTGCGGACCGGAAGGAAAGGCCCACCCCAGGCGCCACGCGCCTCCCCTCAAGGGGCGCCGCTGCGGACCGGAAGGAAAGGCCCACCCCAGGCGCTACGCGCCTCCCCTCAAGGGGCGCCGCTGCGGACCGGCAAAGCCGGCTCCGCGCGGCCCCGCTGGCTGCGGGCGCTGCGCGGGTTGTATTGATTGCGCCTTGGCCGCCAGGCTGTTGGTGGCGCCAGTACCGTTGGTGGCGCCAGCATTCAGGCGGCTCTGTCTATACTGGCGGTTCGTGATTTGCAGGGAGCCATGATGCCTACATCGACGTCCGCCTCATCCTCGGAACGCATCGTCATCGTCGGCGGCGGCGCCGGCGGCCTGGAGCTGGCGGCCAAGCTGGGCCGCGTCCATGGCCGCGAACGCGTCACGCTGGTCGACAGCCGACCCTTCCATATCTGGAAACCCTCGCTGCACGAAGCCGCGGCGGGCACGCTGGACATCCACCAGGAAGGCCTGTCCTACCTGATGCTGGCCCACATGAACGGTTTTTCCTTCGCGCAAGGCCGGCTGGTCTCGGTGGACCGGGAGCGCAGGCTCATCACCGTGGACGCGGTGGCCGATCCGCAGGGACAGGAAGTGCTGCCGCGCCGCGAGCTGGGCTACGACACGCTGGTGCTGGCGCTGGGCAGCGCCTCCAACTTCTTCAACACGCCGGGCGCGGCCGAACACGCGGTCACGCTGGACTCGACCGAGAATGCCGAACAGTTCCGCCTGACCATGCTCAAGGCCATGGTGCTGGTGGATCAGGCCAAGGTGCGCGATCCGTCCGCGCGGCTGGACCTGGTGATCGTGGGCGGCGGCGCCACCGGCGTAGAGCTGGCGGTCGAGCTGGTCGAGGCCAGCCACGTGGTCAGCGCCTACGGCCTGCCGAATTTCCGCGCGGAGCGCGACCTGGCGATCACGCTGGTCGAGGGCGCGCCGCGCATCCTGTCCGCCTTGCCCGAGAAGATCTCGCAGGCCGCGACCGCGCGCCTGACCGAGCTGGGCATCCGCGTGGAAACGTCCTGCCGCGTCGCGGAAGTGGGCGCCGATGCCGTGCTGACCGCCGACGGCCGCCAGTTCCCCGCGCGGCTGTGCATGTGGGCGGCCGGCATCCAGGGCCCCGCCCTGCTGGCCGACCTGGGCCTGCCGCTGAACAAGCTGGGCCAGCTCGAAGTGAACGAACGGCTTGAAACCAGCGATCCGCACGTGCTGGCGCTGGGCGACTGCTGCGCCGTGCCCTGGCGCGACGGGCGCAGCGTGCCGGCCCGCGCCCAGGCCGCGCATCAACAGGCCGACTACCTGGTCAAGAAGCTCGCCGCCCGCCTGCGCGGCGCGCCCGAGCCCGTGGAGCCCTACGTCTACCAGGATCACGGCTCGCTGGTGTCGCTGGGGCAGGACGCCGGCGTGGGCAGCCTGATGGGCAAGCTGGCCGGACGGGGACTGTTCGTAAGCGGTACACTGGCACGCCTGATGTACATGAGCCTGCACCTGATGCACCACAAGGCGGTGCTGGGCTTTTCGCGCACCGCTTCCCTGGCCCTGGCGCGCCTGCTCATGCGCCGTACCCGTCCTCGGGTCAAACTGCACTGAATCCCCATGAATTTCCTGCAAAAACTCGAACACGCCTGGACGTCCCGGCAATCGCTCCTGCAAGTCGGGCTGGATCCCGATCCGCAGCGCTTCCCGCGCGAACTGCAGGACAAGCCGGACGCGATCTTCCAGTTCTGCCGCGAGATCGTCGACGCCACCGCGCCCTATGCCTGCAGCTTCAAGCCGCAGATCGCCTACTTCGCCGCCCACCGTGCCGAGGAACAGCTCGCAGCGCTGTGCGCCCACATTCGCGACAAGCATCCCGACCTGCCCATCGTGCTGGACGCCAAGCGCGGCGACATCGGCTCCACCGCCGAGAACTACGCGCGCGAAGCCTATGAGCGCTACCAGGCGCACGCGCTGACCGTCAGCCCCTACATGGGCCTGGACTCGGTCGAGCCCTATCTGGCCTGGCGCGACCGCGGCGTGATCGTGCTGTGCCGCACGTCCAACCCCGGCGGCTCGGACCTGCAATTCCTGAAGATGGAAGACGGCCAGCCGCTGTACCTGCACGTGGCGGGCCTGGTGGCCGACAAGTGGAACGCCAACGGCCAGTGCGGCCTGGTGGTGGGCGCGACCTTCCCGAACGAGCTGGCCGCGGTGCGCCAGCGCATCGGCGACGCGGTGCCGCTGCTGGTGCCGGGCATCGGCGCGCAGGGCGGCGACATCACCGCCACGGTCAACGCCGGCGCCAACAGCGCGCGCAGCGGCATGATGATCAATTCCTCGCGCGCCATCATCTACGCCAGCGGCGGCGACGACTGGCGCGAAGCGGCCGGCGCGGCCGCCAAGGGCCTGCGCGACGCGATCAACGCGGTACGCTGACACGACGGGCCCCACGGACGGCGCCCGCCGACGCGGACCGGCTGCCGACAGCGGGGCCTTGTTGCGACGGCAAAAGAAAACGGGGCTGCCCATGGCAGCCCCGTTGCACATCCAGGCCGGACGCATCGCGCCCGGCGCGGCGGCCTCAACGCCGGTTGACCGGCGCCCCGACGAATTCCAGCAGTCCCCGCAGCGCGTATTCCACCGCGGCCTGGCGCACCTGCGCCCGGTCGCCAGGAAACACATGAGTGACCGCGCGGCTGCTGATGCCATCGCCGTTGCGCATGGCGAAGCCAAAGCAGACCATGCCCACCGGCTTGCCCGGCGTGGCGCCGCCCGGTCCGGCGATGCCGGTGGTCGACACCGCCACGTGCGCGGCCGGCGCCGCCAGCAGCACGCCGGTGGCCATTTCCAGCGCCACCGGTTCGCTGACCGCGCCGAAATGATTGAGCGCGTCGGGCGACACGTCCAGCTCGTCGACCTTGGCCTGGTTGCTGTACGTGACGAAGCCGCGCTCGAACCAGTCACTAGATCCGGCCACGGCCGTGAATGCGCCGGCAAGCAGGCCGCCGGTGCAGGACTCAGCCGAGCCCAGCATCCAGCCGTGGCGCCGCAGCGCATCGCCCAGCAGTTCCGACAGGCCCAGGATAGTGGCCTGCGCCAGCGGCGCGGCCGGCTGGCCGGACGAAGGGGCGTGAGATTGCGAGTTCATGCGAAGACTCCTGTGCGCACCGCCAGCGCCATGATCAGCAGGGCATAGCCCGCCGCGACGATATCGTCCCACATGACGCCAAATCCGCCCTTCAAGCGGGCATCGAAGAACTTGATGGGCGGCGGCTTGACGATGTCGAACGCGCGGAACAGCACGAACGCCACGGCCTGCGGCAGCCAGCCCGCCGGCGTGAGCCACAGCACCAGCCAGAACGCCACCATCTCGTCCCAGACCATTCCGACGTGATCCGGCTGCTGGAGTTCCCGGCCCACGCGATCGCAGGCCCAGCAGCCATACAGGAAAGCCAGCGCCAGGAACACGCCGATCATCAGATCGGTCGCGGCCGGCGCGGCGGCCACCCAGATGAGCCAGGCCAGCACGGTGCCCCAGGTGCCCGACGCCGGGCGGATCAGGCCGCTGCCCAGCCCGAAAGCGATCAGCCGCCCCGGATCGCGGCAGACCCAGGCCAGCGTGGGATAGACGGCCCGCCTGCGCTCGCGCATGGTGGGGGAATGGGAGTCGTTGGCAGGCATGGTGTCGGCCGATATCCAGTGGGGTGGCGGCTCAGGCCGTCGGGAAGTGATCGTAGCCTCGCGGCAGCGCGTCCATGGGCCGACCCCGCGCATCCAGCACCGTGAGCCCTGGCTGCGCCGTGGCGCGGCCGATGCGCGTGACGCGCGCGCCGGCGGCCAGGGCGGCGCGCGAGACCTCGTCGCGGCGCGCTGCCGGCGCGGTGAAGCAGAGCTGGTAGACGTCGCCGCCGCCCAGGATGGCGCGCAGGCGCTGGTCCTCGGGCATGCCGTCCAGCGCCGTGGCCACGGGCAGGCTGGCGTAGTCCAGCGCCGCGCCCACCCGGCTGGCGGCCAGGATGTGGCCCAGGTCCTGCAGCAGGCCGTCGGAGATGTCGATGGCGGACCGCGCCACGCCGCGCAGCGCCAGGCCCAGCGCCACCTGCGGCTCGGGCCATTCCAGCGCGCGCCGGGTGGCGGCGAGCCGCTGCGGGTCGGCCGGATACTGGCCATCGAGCAGGCGGTAGGCCACGTCGGCCGCGCCCAGTTCGCCGGACACCCAGATATCGTCGTCGGCGCGCGCCCCGTCGCGGCGCAGCGCCAGTTCCGCCGGCACGGCGCCGAACACGGTCACGCTGATGGCGAGGTCATGCGCGCTGCGGGTGGTGTCGCCGCCGATCAGCGGGCAGCCATGGACGGCCGCCAGCGCATGGAAACCGTCGGCGAAGGCCGCCAGCCAGGGCTCGTCCAGCCGTGGCAGCGCCAGGCCCAGCACGCAGCCGATCGGGCGCGCGCCCATGGCGGCCAGGTCGGACAGGTTCACGGCCAGCGATTTATGCCCCAGCGAACGGGGATCGACATCGGGAAAGAAATGCCGCCCTTCCAGCAGCAGGTCGGTGCTGGTGGCGATCTGCTCGCCAGCGGGCGCGGGAAACAGCGCGCAGTCGTCGCCCACGCCCAGCAGGCCGGCGGGCGCCGACCGCGTGAAATAGCGCGCGATCAAATCGAATTCGGACGCCACGGCGACTCCGCTGTCCGGCCCTTGCGGACCGTCGTTGACTCCAATGCTGCCGCCACCGCGCAGTCCGGCCCTGCCGGTGCGCGGGCGCGCCTCCCTGGAGAGGGAGACGCGCGGCGCGGCGGGCAGGCTCGCTCAGCGCCGCTGCTGCGCAGCCGCCTGGACCTCGTGCGCGCGCACGTCGGCCGCCAGCTTGTCGAGCACGCCGTTGACGAACTTGAAGCCGTCGGTGCCGCCGAAGGACTTGGCCAGTTCCACGGCTTCATTGATGGCGACCTTGTACGGCACTTCAACGTGATGAATCAGTTCGAAGCTGCCGATCAGCAGGATGCCGTGTTCGACGGGCGACAGCTCGGCCAGCGGGCGGTCGATGTAGGGCGTGAAACGCTCGCGCAGCGTGGGCGCCTCGCGCAGCACGCCATGCAGCAAGGTCTTGAACCATTGCGCGTCGGCCTCGGAGAAATCCTCGGTGTCGCGCAGATGGGCGTCGATCTCGCCGGCGTCCTGCGTGCCCTCGCCCCCGCGCAGCAGCCAGGCGTATACGCCCTGCAGCGCGAATTCGCGGGCGCGGCGGCGGGCGCTGCGGGCGTTGGCGCGCGCTTGCGCCGCGCTATCAGCGCTGGTCGTCGTCTTCTTCGTCGTCAAAATCTTCGTCCTCGTCGTCTTCGTCTTCTTCCTCGGGTTCCAGCGCCGCGACCAGGTTGGCCATTTCGACGGCCACCTGGGCGCAGTCGCGGCCCTTGCCGGCGGCGCGCGCCTGCGCCTGCTCGTCGGTGTCGACGGTCAGCACGCCGTTGGCGATGGGGATGCCGGTTTCGAGGGAGATGCGGGTGATTGCCGTGGCCATTTCATTGCTGACCACTTCAAAGTGATAGGTTTCGCCGCGGATGACCGCGCCCAGCGCGATCAGGGCGTCGAATTCGAACGTTTCGGCCATGTGCGACAGGGCCACGCCCAGTTCCAGCGCGCCAGGCACGGTGGCGACCATCACGTCGCGCTCGTCCACGCCCAGCTCGGCCAGTTCCTTCAGGCAGGCTTCCAGCTCGGCCTGACCGATTTCCTCGTTGAACCGGGCGCGCACGATGCCGATGTGCAGCCCTTCGCCGTTCAGGTCGGGGGTGAGAATGTAAGGGTTCATGTGTCGGCCTTCTGTGTGTTGCGGGAAGATTCGGGAGGGTCGCAATCGTAACCCGTAATGGTGAGCGAGAAGCCCGCCATGCTGGGCATCTTGCGCGGCTTGGCCAGCAGCTTCATCTGGCCCACGTTCAGGTCGCGCAGGATCTGGGCGCCGATGCCGTAGGTGCGCAGGCCGTGGCGGTCGGCGCTGGCCGGCTCGGCCGGGGCCTTGGCGCCGTCCCAGCCGGCGATCTGGCCGAACAGGTGCTCGGCCGAGGACTGGCAGTTCATCAGCACCAGCACGCCGGCCGGCGAGGCGGTGATCGCCGCCAGCGCGTTGGGCACGCTCCAGCTGTGCGGACTGACGCCGGTGTCCAGCACGTCCAGCACCGAGGCCGGCTCGTGCACGCGCACCAGGGTTTCAGCGTCGGGGTGGATCGCGCCGTGCACCAGGGCCAGGTGGGCCGAGCCCGTCGCGGCGTCCTGGTAGGCCACCGCGTCGAACTCGCCCCAGGCGGTCTGCATGCGGCGCCGTCCCAGGCGCTTGACGATGGATTCATGCTCGCTGCGGTACTGGATCAGGTCGGCGATGGTGCCGATCTTGAGCTGGTGCTGGCGGGCGAACTGCACCAGGTCGGGCAGGCGCGCCATGGTGCCGTCGGGCTTGAGGATCTCGCAGATCACGGCGGCGGGCGTCAGGCCGGCCATGGCGGTCAGGTCGCAGCCGGCCTCGGTGTGGCCGGCGCGCACCAGCACGCCACCGGGCACCGCGCGCACCGGGAAGATGTGGCCGGGCTGCACCAGGTCGGACGGCTTGGCGTCGCGCGCCACCGCCACCTGGATGGTGCGGGCGCGGTCGGCGGCCGAGATGCCGGTCTCGACGCCCTCGGCGGCCTCGATCGACTGGGTGAAATTGGTGCCGTATCGCGTGCCATTGCGGGCCGCCATCAGCGGCAGGTCCAGCTGGCGGCAGCGCTCTTCGGTCAGCGTCAGGCAGACCAGGCCGCGGCCGTGCGTGACCATGAAATTGATGGCTTCGGGCGTGATGAACTCGGCGGCCATGACCAGGTCGCCCTCGTTCTCGCGGTCTTCCTCATCGACCAGGATGACGATGCGGCCGGCGCGCAGCTCGGCGATGATCTCGGAGACCGAGGCGATGCCGTAGGATTCCGGCTCGGAACCGGGCAGGGAGGACAACTGGACGGACATGGGTTGGACGCAAACCAGGCGGGAAAGTCCGGATTTTACCGCCCCTGGCGGCCGGGGGGCTGCGGTTAAACTCCCGGCCGAAGCCTTCCCCCAGGAAAACCAAGGAAAAACGCCATGCAAGCCCTTGCGGCCATGCCTTCCGCCGTCGCGGCCGCCGTCCGCGTCGTGCTGACGGACATCGACGACACGCTGACCACCGACGGCCGCCTGCCGGCCGACGCCTACGCCGCGCTGGAGCGCCTGGAACAGGCCGGCATCCAGGTAGTGCCCATCACCGGCCGCCCGGCCGGCTGGTGCGACCACATCGCCCGCATGTGGCCGGTGCGCGCCGTGGTCGGCGAGAACGGGGCCTTCTACTATGCCTACGACCGCCAGGCCCGCCGCATGACCGCGCACTACTGGACAGACGCCGCCGCCCGCCAGGCCAGCCGCGCCCGGCTGGACGCCATCCGCGACCGCGTGCTGGCCGAGGTGCCGGGCGCCGCCGTGGCCAGCGACCAGGACTACCGCAAGGCCGACCTGGCCATCGATTTCTGCGAGGACGTGCCGCCCCTGCCCGAAGCCGACGTGGGCCGCATCGTGGCGATCTTCGAGGCCGCCGGCGCGCAGGCCAAGGTCAGCTCCATCCACGTCAACGGCTGGTTCGGCGACTACGACAAGCTGACCATGACCCAGACCCTGTTCCAGCGCGAGTTCGGCGCTGACGTGGCGACCCTGCTGGACAGCACGCTGTTCATCGGCGACTCGCCCAACGACGAGCCCATGTTCGCCTACTTCCCGATCTCGGTCGGCGTGGCCAACATCCAGTCGCAGCTGCACCGCCTGCAACGCCGGCCGGCCTATGTGGCCGCCGGCCATGGCGGCGCGGGCTTCGTCGAGATGGCCGAACGGCTGCTGGCCGCCCGCGCCTGACCCTTACCCTGGAAACCGCCGTGGCGACCACACCGAAAACCACCCCGCAATCCGCGCCCAAGGCCACTCCCGCCGCGGCCAACGATGGCCGCCGCAGCATCCAGTCCATCGAGGTCGGCGTGCCGCTGCTGGCCGCGCTGGTGGACGCCGGCAAGCCGCTGACGCTGCGCGACCTGGCTGCCGGCGCCGGCATGACCTCGGCCAAGGCGCACCCCTATCTGGTCAGCTTCATCCGCGTGGGTCTGGTGCAGCAGGACGGCGCCACCGGCCAGTACGAGCTGGGACCGTTCGCCTTGCAGATGGGGCTGGTCAGCCTGCAGCGGCTGGACCCGGTGCGCATCGCCATGCCCGAGATCGCCAAGCTGCAATCCGAGATCGGCCACACGCTGGGCATCGCCGTGCTGGGCTCGCACGGCCCGACCATGATCCACATGACCGAGGCCAGCTATCCGGTGCACGTGAACATGCGCAAGGGCACGGTCATGTCCATGCTGCACACCGCCACCGGGCTGGTGTTCGCCGCCTGGCTGCCGCCCAAGGTCAGCGAGCACTACATCGCCCGCGAAGAGGGCGACACCGCCGTCATCGCCAGCCTGACGCCGCCGCGCAAGGCCTCGCGCGCCAACGTCGAGGCGCAGCTGGCCGACATCCGCGTGCACGGCATGGCGCGCGCGCTGGGCAATCCGCTGCCCGGCGTGGACGCGCTGTCGGTGCCGGTGTTCGACAGCACCGGCAACATCGCGCTGGCGCTGACCAGCCTGGGTCCGACCGGGCTGTTCGACGTGGCCTGGGACGGCAGCATCGCCCGGCCGCTGCTGGCCTGCGCGCAGGAGATCTCGCGCAAGCTGGGCTATCGCGGCTGACCTGCCGGCCACGAGCAAAAGCGAACACGAACCGAACAAAGCGAACAAAAGCCGAAAAGAAAGGCAGGGACTTTCCCAAGTGTGAGCCCTCCTCTTCCATGTTTGAATTCAGATTGAATTCAGTGACAAGTCACATAGACATAGAAAGAGGAGACACACGATGCACGCCTTGCGCCTGCTGCAAACGGCCGCGCTGGCCGCGTTCGCCCTGGGCGCGTCCGCCGCGCAAGCCGCCGACGCCTGCCCCAACCGGGGCGACCTGGACCAGATGTACTGCGACGCCAACAAGGACCTGGTGGCCGACACGCCCACCGATCCGGCCAAGCTGAAGACCCCGTCCACCCTGGTGTTCACCTACACGCCGGTGGAAGATCCGGCGGTCTATGAAGACATCTTCAAGCCCTTCACCAAGCACCTGTCGGAATGCACCGGCAAGCGCGTGGTGTTCTACCAGGTGCAGAGCAACGCCGCCGAGATCGAGGCCATGCGCTCGGGCCGCCTGCACGTGGGCGGCTTCTCCACCGGCCCGACCGCCTTCGCGGTCAACATCGCCGGCGCCGTGCCTTTCGCGGTCAAGGGCTATGCCGACGGCTTCCAGGGCTACAACCTGATCGTCATCGTCAAGAAGGACAGCCCGTACCAGAAGCTGACCGACCTGAAGGGCAAGAAGCTGGCGCACACCGCGCCCTCGTCCAATTCCGGCCACATGGCGCCGGTGGCCTTGTTCCCGAAGGAAGGGCTGACGCCGGACAAGGACTACAAGGTGATCTTCTCGGGCAAGCACGACCAGTCGGTCATGGGCGTGAACTCCGGCGACTACGACGCCGCCGCCGTGGCCTCGGACGTGTTCAAGCGCATGGTCGAGCGCGGCCAGGTCAAGGAGGCCGATTTCCGCGTGATCTACCGCAGCGAGAAATTCCCCACCTCGTCCTTCGCCTACGCGCATGACCTGGAGCCGAAGTTCCGCGACCAGATGCTCAAGTGCTTCTACGACTACCGCTTCCCGGCGGAGATGTCCAAGGCCTTCGACGGCGCCGACCGCTTCTATCCGGTGACCTACCAGAAGGACTGGGCCATCGTGCGCCAGGTCGCCGAATCCGGCGGCGAGAGCTTCAACCGCGCCGCCTACGACCGCGAAACCGCCAAGAGCAAGAAGTAAGCCGCATGAGCACGTCGCTACGCATTTCCGGCCTGGTGAAGGAATACCGGGCCGGCCGCCCGGTGCTCAACGGCATCGACCTGGAGGTGGCGGGCCAGGGCCTGACCGCCATCATCGGCCCCTCGGGCACCGGCAAGAGCACGCTCCTGCGCTGCATCAACCGGCTGATCGAACCGACCCGGGGCGAGATCACGCTGCGGTCGGGGCAGGACTCGGTGGACCTGGCGCGCGTGCGCGGCGCGGCCCTGCGCCGCGCGCGCCGCCGCATCGGCATGGTGTTCCAGGAATACAACCTGGTCGAGCGCCTGACGGTCATGGAGAACCTGCTGACCGGCCGGCTCGGCTACACCTCGGCCTTCAAGGCCTGGACCCGCCGCTTCGAGCCCGAGGACATCGAGCACGCCTACCGGCTGCTGGACACCGTGGGCCTGGCCGGCTTCGCCGACCAGCGCGCCGACGCGCTGTCGGGCGGCCAGCGCCAGCGCGTGGGCATCGCCCGCGCGCTGATGCAGCGCCCGCAGCTGCTGCTGGCCGACGAGCCGACCTCGTCGCTGGATCCCAAGACCTCGGTCGAGATCATGGAACTGCTGGCGGCGCAGGGCGACGCCAGCGGCATCCCCGTCATCGTCAACATCCACGACGTGGAGCTGGCCCGACGCTACGCCACGCGCATCGTCGGCATGTCCGGCGGCAGCGTGGTCTACGACGGCGACGGACAGGGCCTGGACGCCGCCATGCTCAAGACCATCTACGGAGGCGAGTCTTGGCTGGAATGATTCCACAGCGGGGCGCCCGCCCCTTCGCCCTGTCCGGCCGCGTCAAGGCCGGCGCGGTCCTGCTGCTGCTCTACACGCTGTACGCGGGCGCGCAGCTGGACTTCAGCTGGAACCGCTTCGAGACCGGGCTGGGCCATGCGTCCACCTTCCTGGCGCGCATGTTCCCGCCCAATTTCGAGAAGCCCGCCACGCTGTGGAAGGGCATCGCCGAAAGCCTGGAGATCGCCGTGCTGGCCTCGGTGCTGGGCATCGCCTGCGCGCTGCCGGTGGGCCTGCTGGGCGCGCGCAACCTGATGCCGGCCTGGGTCTCGTGGCCGGCGCGCGCGCTGGTGGCGCTGTGCCGCGCGCTGCATCCGGTGATCGTCGCCATCCTGTTCGTCAAGGCCGTGGGCTTCGGCGCGCTGGCCGGCATCCTGGCGCTGACGGTGGCCTCGATCGGCTTCATCGGCAAGCTGTTCACCGAGGCCATCGAGGAGATCTCGCTCAAGCAGGTCGAGGCGGTGCGCGCCACCGGCGCGTCCTTCGGCAACGTGCTCGCCTTCGGCGTGCTGCCGCAGGTGTTCGCGCGCTTCATCGGCTTCGCCACCTACCAGTTCGATTCCAACCTGCGCAACTCCACCATGGTGGGCATCGTCGGCGCGGGCGGGGTCGGCGGCACGCTGTTCTCGGCCTTCCAGCGCTTTGACTACGACTTCGTCAGCGCCATCCTGCTGACCCTGATCGCCATCATCATGCTGGGCGAGATCCTGGCCGGCTTCGTGCGCGCGGTGTTCCTGGACAACCTGGGCTTCGACCGCATCCTGCAAGGGCGCTTCGCCGGCGCGCGCGGCCTGGGTTCCGCCCCGACGTCGAATACGGGATTGAACACGCGCGGCGCGGCCGCCGTGACGCGCAAGGCGGAGGCGGACGAATGAACGCGCCCGCCACCCTGCGCAACGCCGGCGCGCCGCGCGAATGGCACCGCTACAGCCTGGGCCAGCGGCTGCTGCGCTTCGCGCTCTACCTGCTGCTGGCGCTCGCCATCGGCCAGGCCATGCGCGGCGTCGAGATCATTCCGGAGTTCCTGTACGACGCGCCCGAGCAGATGGCCGACCTGTTCCAGCGCATGTGGCCGGTGGACTGGGCCTATTACCCGGGCGGCGTGCACGCCGCGCTGGTCGAGACCCTGCACATCGCCACGCTGGGCACCATCCTGTCGGTGATCCTGGCGGTGCCGGTCGGGCTGCTGGCGGCGAACAATCTCACGCCCAGCCGGACCATCAACATGCTGGCGCGGCTGATCCTGGTGTCCAGCCGCTCGGTCAACTCGCTGGTCTGGGCGCTGCTGTTCATCGCCATCTTCGGCCCCGGCGCGCTGGCGGGCACGCTGGCCATCGCCTTCCGTTCGATCGGCTTCGTCGGCAAGCTGGTGGGCGAGGCGGTCGAAGAGGCGCAACGCGGCCCGATCGAGGCCGTGACCGCCACCGGCGCCAGCAGGTCCGCCGTGATCTGGTATGCCTACTGGCCGCAGATCCGGCCAGCGTTCTGGTCCATCGTGCTGCTGCGCTGGGACATCAACGTGCGCGAATCCGCCGTGCTCGGCCTGGTCGGCGCCGGCGGCATCGGCATGGCGCTGGACACCGCGCTGAACCTGTTTCAGTGGGACCGCGTGGCCCTGGTGCTGGCCTCCATCTTCGCGGTCGTGGTGCTGGCCGAGATCCTGATCACGCAGGCGCGCAAACGCATCCTCTGACGCCGCCCGCCCCCGCGTTCCTTTGCGCCGCCCGGCAACGGGCGGTTTTTTTTGCCTGGGCCCGCCGAAGGGCAAGAAGGTCCGCTCGAGCGCAGCAAGCGCGCACGCACGCGCCGGATTTTCGCGCGAGACCGGGCGCTATCATCTGCCTTCCCTCCCCTTGCATGGCAGGCCATCCATGGAATTCCCCGCTTTTGTGTCGGCGCTCAAGGCGTTTTACCAGGACAACGATCAGCCGCTGCGGCTCAAGCCCAAGACTACCGAGGCCGACATCGCAGCCGCCGAACAGGAACTGGGCTTCGAGATCGATCCGGCCTTGAAGGCGGCCTGGCTGGCGGCCAACGGCGGACCGTCGTACAAGCCCGTGTTCGCGCGCCAGGGCTATCTGACGGGCTACGACTTCCTGCCGTTGCAGGACGCGCTCAAGCAATGGCGCGGCCTGCGCACCCGCGCGCCACGCTATGCCGGCTACGGGCAGCCCACGCCGCGCGACCCGCGGATCCAGGACGGCTGGTTCCAGGAAGGCTGGCTGCCCTTCGCCGGGTTTTCCGCGCCAACCCTGATGCTGATGCTGGACCACACGCCCACGGCGCAAGGCAGGCCGGGGCAGATCATCGCCTTTACCCACGATCCGGATTCCATCGACTACGTGTGCGAGGACTTCCCCACCCTGCTGGCGCAGACGCTGGAGCAGATCGAGGAAGATCCCGAGGATTTCCTGGAAGGCTGAATCCGTGCGACGGCCCTTGTGTACGGACGGCTCGCGCCGCCTGGACGGCGCGAGCCTGCCGCGCCTAGAAGCGAACGGTCAGGTTCGCGCGCACGCCATGGTCCCGCGCCGCCCCCGATAGCAGGCCCTGATAGGCCAGGCCGACGCGGGTCTTGCGAGTGGCCTGCAGATCCAGGCCGGCCTCGATCACCGCGCTGTTCCTGGCGAGCGCCACGCCCGCCACCGTGAAGGATTCGCCCGCGGAGAACGCTTGCGCGGCCCGCGGCTTCACATCGCCCGTGGCGTGACGCCATCCCAGCGATCCCCGCAGCGCGGCCTGCGCACCGCCCAGTTCGAAGCGCGACGTGGCCCGCGCGCCCAGGGTCGAGAAGATCGTCTCGCTCGTCTGGCCTGCCGCATGCAGCGCGGCCGCGCCGCCGCTCTCGCGATAGCCGCCGGTGCGCAGATTGACGTAAGCCAGGTTGACGAAGGGTTCCAGCGCGACGGCGGACAGGTCGATGCGATAGCTCAGGTCCGCGTAGGCCTGGGCGCTGCGGCCGTCGTAGCCGGCCTTGAGACGGTCGGAGAAACCGGGCATGGCGACCGAGCGACGGGTGGCGATGTCGTGCCAGCTGTAGGCCACGCCGCCGCGCAGGCCCAGCGCGCCCCATTGGCCGCCGCCGTAGGCGCCCAGATGGTAGTTGTCGCTGCGGCCCGAAGAGGCGCGGTCGTTCACATCGAAATCGCTGCGGCTGTAGCCGGCCATCACGCCGACCCGCCAGGTCTGGGCGAGCGGCGCGTCCAGCCCCATCAGGAAGCCGCCGCTGGAACGCTTGAGCGCGGCCGCGTTGCCGTCGCCGTCGGTCCGGCTCCAGGCGCCCAGGCCCTGGATCCAGCTGGCCGGCCCATACGCGCCCTCCTGCGCGCCGGTTGCCAGCGCCCCCGCATCCTTCCCGGCGGCGGCCAGCAGGGGCGTGGAACGCGCGCCGTCGGCGGCCTCGAGCAGACGGTCGCTCATGGCATCGCGCAGATAACGGCTGTCCTGCAACAGCAGGGTCTTGGCCGAGGCATGCAGTTCACCGGACAACTGATCGAACCCCGCATGCAGCAGCGCCGGATCGTCCGGCAGACGCACCACGGCGTCGTACAGCCGGTTGCCGCTGCCCATGCCGATGCTGTCGATGGCGGCGGCCGCGGCGCGCTGGTTGCGCGTCGCCCCCGTCCAGGCCATGCGGGTATCGTTGCGCGCCAGGCTCAGCGACACGCGGCCGGCGCCGTAATCGTAGGCCAGGCTCGGCGTCAGGAAGGCGAAGTCGGAGGACACGGCATCGAAGCGGCCGGACAGCGTGCCGCGCACTTCCATGATGGAGTAGCTGGCATTCAGCGCATAGTCGCCCTGGGCGCCGACATGCGCCACCGCGCCGCCATTGAGCGTGGCGTTGCCGCTGACGCGGACCAGGTCCGCGCCGGCGCCAGCCGGATCGGTTTCGACCACGAGACGCGCGCCACGCTGCATAACCAGATCGCCGTCGATGGTCAGCGCGCCGATGGAGTTGCCCGGCGACAGGACGCCGCCGGCGCCGACCGCCACGCGCGAGCCCGCGCCCGCGCCTATCGTCCCGTTGCCGCCCAGCACGCCGCCGGCGCCCACGTCGAGCGAGCCGCCCAGCCGGCCGTTGATCGCCAGCCGGCCGCCGTTGACGAGCGTGCGGCCGGTGAAGCCGGCGCCATCGCCCTTCAGGTCGAGCACGCCCTCGCCGGCCTTGATGAGATCGCCGCCGCCGGACAACACCCCTGTAAGGCCCAGCGTGGTGTTGGCGGCGACGTCGAAGCCGCCAGATTGCGTCACCGTGATGGCGCGCGCCGTATCGAACGACGTCGTGGTCGCCAGCGTGCCGCCGTTGAGCGCCAGCCCCCCGGCGGCGTCGCCCAGGTTGGCGTCGCGCTCGACCTGCAAGGTGCCGCCCGAGACCGTCGTGCCGCCGCTGTAGGTATTGGCGCCGCTCAGCACCAGCGTCCCGGCGCCGGCCTTGGTCAGCGTGGTTCCGTTCCAGCCGGTCGCGGCATTGGCGGCCTGGTCGGCCAGCGCCGCGCCGACCGTGAAGCGATCCGTGGCGTTGGCCAGCGTGAACGTGCCATGCGCCAGGTTGTTGCCGGCGGTCCAGGCCAGGCCGTAGCGGGCCAGGTACTGCAACGTGTCCGCCGACTTGCGCGTGTTGACGCTCAGGTAGTCCACGGCGCCGGCGAAGCCGCCGGTGCTGATCCTGGCGAAGTCACCGTTGATGCCGCCGGCGGTGTCGATCAGCACGACCTCGGCCGGGCTGGCGCTGTCGACGCCGCCCAGCCGGAAGGTCACGTCGGCGCCGAGCGTCACCGTGTTGGCGCGCAGCGGCGCGCCGTTGGCGCCGGCGGTGAGGTCGAGAGTGGTGTGGTCGGCCATGCCGATATCGCCCGTCGCCCCCAACGTCGCCGGCCCCTGCACCGCCAGCGTGCTGCCCGCGCCCGACACCTTCAGGTCGCCGGCCAGCCTGCTGGCCGCGCCAGAGGCGCCATCGCCATACTGCAGCGTCCCGCCCGTCACTTGCGCCGAACCGCCCAGCTGTCCCAGCACCACCAGTTTGCCGCCAGACACCGTGGTCTTGCCCAGGAAGGCGCCATTGGCGCCCGCCAGGAACGTGGTGCCGGCGATCTGGTTCAGGCTGTGCGCGCCGCTGCCCGTGCTCAGCAACCGTGTCGCGAACCGGTAGGCGGTATCGGTATGGTTGAAGCTCAGCGTGGCGATGCCCGCGCCGAACTGGACCGCGCTGGCGTTGAGCGTGCCCGCACCCGTGGCCGGCTGGCCCGGAGCCGCGCCGATATTGAGGGTGCCGCGGGTGGGAAAGATCAGGAACCGGTCCGGCGCCAGCGACACGATCCCCGTGCCGGCGGCGCCGACGTTGACAGCGCCGCCTTGCCCGATCGTCAGGGTGCCCGCGCCCGTTCCCACGCCGAAGCCCAGGATCATCGCACCGCTGTTGTTCCAGGTGGAACCGGCGCCGCGCACCACGACTTCACCGTTGCCGCTCATGCTGCCCACATAGCTGTCGCGGTTCGAGACGGTGCCGCCCGACTCGATGCTCAGGGTGCCCTGGCCGGATACGTCGCCCACCCTGAGCTCGCCGGCATTGGTCCAGGTCGAACCGCGCCCCGACACCAGGAAATCGCCGCTACCGTTCTGTTGGCGCCCGACGACGCCGTCGACGCTGGCGACATACCCTCCCGCCAGGACCGACACGCCGCCCTTGCCACCCTCTGAGCCGACCAGCAGCGCCGCGCGATTGTTCCAGAGCGCCCCCACATCCGAAACCGTCACGGTCGCCGCGCCATTCTGCTGCGCATCGACCGTGGCGAAATGATTCGAGACCGTGCCTTGGTAATAGATATTCAGATTGCCGGGCCCGCTGCCGCCAACGAACAGGTTGCCTGTCAGTGCCCAGGTCGCGCCGGTGTTGTACACGTTGACCCGGGCCGAGGCGCCAGGCGCCGCGCCGGCGTCGATCCGGCCTGTCTCGGTGCCCAGTATGTTGGTGATCAGCAGGGATCCGCCCGTGACGGTGGTATCGCCGTCGAACCGCGAACTGTCGCCCAGCAATAACGTGATGCCGGCGTAGTGATTGAGTTGGTGCTGCCCCGCCTGTTGGCTGTTCAGGGCGGGCGCGAAACTATGGGCCCCCGTCGAATTGAAGTTCAGCGTGCCGCGGCCCGCGCCGAAGCGCACCTCCGATGCGATCAGGATGCCGGCGGCATCGACGGCCGCGCCGCCGGGCGCGCTGCCGATGTTGATGACGCCGACCGCGTCGCGATTGCTGGCCAGCTCGACACCCCCCTGGCCATTGGCGCCCGCCGAGACCATGCCTTGATTGGCGAGCATCAGCGTGCCGCTGCCGTTGGCGCCGACGACCAGGCGGCCGTTGACCTCCCAGGACGCGCCCAGGCCCGAGACCGTCGCCGTGCCCACGCCGTCCGGCGTCGCTCCCAACCAGCCGCTGGCGCTGCGCACGATCGTCGCCGGGGACTCGATCAGCAGCGAACCGAACGCGGCATTGCCTATGACCAGGTCATTGGAGTCGTTCCAGTTCACCGCAGGTGTCACGTCGCCAATCGCCACCGCACCGGCCAGCGCCTGTGCGGCAGGCATGGCGCTTGCCCCCCCCAATACGGCCACCAGCGCCACGCCGCGCGAACGGCTCTTGCCCCGCCCCCGGGCGTGCTCGCCGGCCACCCGCCACTGGCCGGTGCCTCGGTTCAGGACGATGCGATACGCGCGGTTCATGGGCCCTCTCTTTTCTCTTGTCATGGCCCGTCGCCGGCGATGCCGGGGCGGGCGCGTATGGGTATCGAGGCCCCGCATAAAGCGTCCGGCCCGCCAATTACAATTAGAAAAGTTCGACCCGCCCTTGCCTATCACTGAAACTGGGTAATTGCGCGGACGCAATCAAAGCCGAAAATGTCCGACCGCCCGTCGTGCGGATGATTGTTGATGCACTTCAACCCGGTCTATGCTCCGTGTGAGTTTTGTGAAATAAATATGACCGGTCATCAAATCATCCTTCCCGTTTGATTAAGATCTCGGCTTTTGCCGTTGGACACCCGCCGCCATGCCGGAACAGGAACTGAAACTGCACGTGCCCGCGGCGTCTCGCCAAGCCGTACAGCGAGAGATCAAGCAGCGCGAAGCCACCCGCATCCGCCTGCATGCCATGTACTTCGATACGCCCGAGCGCGAGCTGGCGCGGGCGCGCATCGCGATCCGCCTGCGGCTGGAAGGCCGCGACTGGGTGCAGACGCTGAAGATGCCCGGCGCCGACGCCATCACCCGCATCGAAATGAATCACCCGCGGCCCGGTCCGGTGCTGGACCTGTCGGTCTATGCCGGCACCGATGTCGAAGCGCCGCTGGCGGCGATCAAGGGCGAGCTGGGCCTGCGCTACGAGACCGACGTGCTGCGCCTGCTGCGCCGGGTGCGCACGCGCCACGGCATGGTCGAGCTGGCCTATGACACTGGCATCCTGCGCGCCGGCACGCTGGAACTGCCCATATCCGAACTGGAATTCGAACTGGTGTCGGGCAAGCCGCGCGCCATCTTCGCCGCTGCCCGAGGCTGGCAACAGCGCCACGCGCTGGTGCTGGACCCGCGCAGCAAGTCCGAGCGCGGCGACGCGCTGGCGCAGCTGGCGCACAAACTGGCAGAGGTCGACGCCGCCGCCGGCGACGACCATCAGGCGCGCCGCGCCGAGGCCATCGCCCGGTTCTGGGCGCCGCGCAGCGCGGCCGCGATCAAGCTGCGCGAGGACATGAGCCCGCCGCAAGCCATGGGCGCCATCGCAGCCGAATGCCTGGACCAGATCGCGCGCAACGCCGCCGTGCTAGCCGAAGTGGACACCGAGGGCGTGTACCGCGCCGGCAATTCCGAACACGTGCACCAGCTGCGCGTGGGCGTGCGCCGCCTGCGTTCGGCCTGGAAGCTGTTCGATGGCTGGATCGCGCCGGTGCCCGACGCCATGCTGCAGCAGGCGCGCGCGCACTTCGCCGCCTTCGGCGCCAACCGCGACCAGGACGTGCTGAACGAAACCGTGGCGCCCGCGCTGGCCCGCGCCGGCATGCCGGTGATCCCCGTGGAATCGACCCCGCCCGAGGAAGACGCCCGGACCATCGCCGGCGGCAAGGCCTTCCAGGCCTGGCTGCTGGACCTGCTGGAATGGAGCCTGGACGTGCCGCCGCCAGCGGCCGCGCCGGACGGCCACGCGATCGCCAACGGCACGCCCACGGACGCCGCGCCCGAGCCGGCCATCCGCCTGGAAGGCGGCGTGCCCGGCGCGCTGGTGCAGCCCACCATCATCCCGCTGCAAGGCGCGGAGCCCGAAACGCCCAGGCTGCAAAAGCAGCTGGCGCGGCGGTTGCGCCGCTGGCACGGCAAGGTCGCCGACCAGGGCTTGCAGTTCGCTGCGCTGGGCATTCCCGCGCGCCACGAGCTGCGCAAGCGCGGCAAGCGGCTGCGCTACAGCCTGGCCTTCGCCGAATCGCTGCTGCCCGCCGCCAAGCTGCGCGGCTACCGCAAGCTGCTGTCGCGCGTGCAGGACATCCTGGGTGAGATCAACGACCTGGCCGTGGCCAAGGAACACTACGAGGCGTGTACGGCCACGCACCCGCAGGCCTGGTTCGCGCTGGGCTGGATCAGCGCGCGGCTGGAAGAGCTGGCGACGGAAGCGCAGCAGGCTTTCGACGATCTGGCGCACAGCAAGCCGTTCTGGAAGTAAGGCGGGCGCGGGTCCGCCGCCACACCGCGTCGCGGATGAAAAACGGGCGTCCTTCGCAGGACGCCCGTGGCGTTTCAAGGCGCGATCACGATCGTGATCAATCGGCCAGCAGCGCCCCGGCGAACTCGTCCGCCACGAAGGGCTGCAGGTCTTCCAGGCTTTCGCCCACGCCGATCCAGTACACCGGCACCGGGCGCACGCCCTGGCTGCCCGCGGCCACGGCGGCCAGCGTGCCACCCTTGGCGGTGCCGTCCAGCTTGGTCACGACCAGGCCGGTCAGGTTGATGGCGGCGTCGAAGGCACGGATCTGGGCCAGCGCGTTCTGGCCGGTATTGCCGTCGACCACCAGCAGTACCTCGTGCGGCGCGGCGGCGTCGGCCTTGCCGATGACCCGGCGGATCTTCTTCAGCTCTTCCATCAGGTGCAGCTGCGTGGGCAGGCGGCCCGCGGTGTCCACCATGACCACGTCAATGCCGCGCGCGCGGCCGGCATTGACCGCGTCGAAGGCCACGGCTGCCGGATCGCCGCCATCCTGCGCGATCACGGTGACGTTGTTGCGGCTGCCCCATTCGATCAGCTGCTCGCGCGCGGCGGCGCGGAACGTATCGCCCGCCGCCAGCAGCACGCTGGCGCCCTGGCGCTGGAAGGTGTGGGCCAGCTTGCCGATGGACGTCGTCTTGCCCGCGCCGTTGACGCCGGCGATCATCACCACCAGCGGCTTGGCGCCCTTGAGATTGAAGGGACGCTCCAGCGGGCGCAGATGCTCGGCCAGCAGCTGGCGCAGCGCCGCCTTGACCTTGGCGGGATCCTCGATGCGTTCCTTCTTCACGCGCGCGCGCAGCGCGGTGAGCAGCGTCTCGGTGGCCTCCAGCCCGGCATCGGCCATAATGAGCGCCGATTCCAGTTCCTCGAACAGGTTCTCGTCGACCTTCACGCCGACGAACAGGCCGCCGATGCTCTGGCCGGTGCGCGACAGGCCCTGCTTGAGCCGGCTCAGCCAGGATGCCTTCTTCGGCGCCTCTTGCGCCGGCGGCGCGGCCTCGGCGACCGGGGCCGGGACGGGCGGCGGCGCGACGGGCGCGACCGCCTGCTCGACGGCCGGAGCGATGATCGGAACAGCGACCGGAGCAACCGCCGGGGCAATTGCCGGGGCCTGGACCGCCGGCGCCTGCGCGGCGATGGGCGGTTCAATGGCGGCGTCAGGCGCCTTGCGCGCATCGGACACCGGAGCAGGCGCGGGCGTGGCCGGCACAGGCGCCGCGGCAGCGGGCAGCGACGGCGCGGGCGTGACGACCGGCGCGGCAGCGGGCGTGTGGGCGGCAGGCGTGTATGCGGCTGGCGCGGACGGCGCCACGGAAGCCGACGTTGCGGGCGCTACCGGCGACGCGACGGGCTGCGCGGCGGCGCTATGCTGCGTGGAAGCGGGCGCTGGAATGGCGGGCGCGACGGCCGTCTGGGCCGGCGCGGCGGGGATCGCGGGCGCCTGAGCGGCGTCCACGGCCTCCGGCGGCGGCGCGGGCTGGACCGGCGCGGCGGGCGGAGGGGTTTTTTTCTTGAAGAAGCGGCTGAACATGGGTAACAAGTATATTCGTATCGTTGGGGGCCAATATCGGCGCACCCCCATTGCCGTGCCCGACGTGGAGACGTTGCGCCCCACGCCCGACAGGGTGCGCGAGACGCTGTTCAACTGGCTCAATCACCTGTGGGGCGGCGAGTTCTCCGACAAGCAGGTGCTGGACCTGTTCGCCGGCAGCGGCGCGCTGGGCTTCGAGGCGGCCTCGCGCGGCGTGGCGCATGTGCAGATGGTCGAGCGCGACAGGACGGCGGCGTCCGCGCTGCGGACGCTGCGCGACAAGCTCAAGGCCGACATGATACGCATCCATGTGGGCGACGCGATGCAGGTCACGGAGCGGATGGATGCGTCCCGATTTGACCTGATCCTGCTCGATCCGCCCTTCGGACAGGGCTGGCTGCCGCGCCTGTGGCCGCTCTTGCCGGGCATCCTGACCGAAAACGGGCTGGTCTATGTCGAGGCCGAAACCCCCGTCGAACCGCCCCCGGGATTCCAGATCCTGCGCCAGGACAAGGCCGGCGCCGTCCACTACCATCTGCTGGAATTTGCTGCATTGCGCAAATAGATCAATAATCCGAGCTTCGGAGGATGGTGTACACCACTTATAACGGTACGGAGCTCGCATGATCATCGCTGTTTATCCCGGCACTTTCGACCCGCTGACCAGAGGACACGAAGACCTGGTCCGCCGCGCCGCCGCGCTTTTCGACAAAGTCGTGGTGGGCATCGCCCACAGCCGCAACAAGAAGCCCTTCTTCAGCATCGACGAGCGCGTCGAGATCGCGCGCGAAGTGCTCGGCCACTATCCCAACGTGGAAGTGCAGAGCTTCGGCGGCCTGCTCAAGGACTTCGTGCGCGACCAGGGCGGCCGCGTGATCGTGCGCGGCCTGCGCGCCGTGTCCGACTTCGAATATGAATTCCAGATGGCCGGCATGAACCGCCACCTGCTGCCGGACGTCGAGACGCTGTTCATGACGCCCTCGGACCAGTACCAGTTCATCTCGGGCACCATCGTGCGCGAAATCGCCCAGCTGGGCGGCGACGTCAGCAAGTTCGTGTTCCCCTCGGTCGAGCGCTGGCTGCAGGAAAAGGCCAAGGAACGGCGCGAGCAGTCCTGGCCGGGCTGAACGAACCCGTCCCCGTCATCTCCGGAAGGGCGCCCCAGCGGCGCCCTTTGCGTTGATACGCCCGTCGCCGGCATGGGCATGCCGGGGAGCCCGCGCGGCCCGGCGCTACAATGGGCCAGCCCCCAGCCAGACTCCGCCGCCCATCATGGCCCTGACCATCACCGAAGAATGCATCAATTGCGACGTTTGCGAGCCCCAGTGCCCGAACGACGCGATTTCCATGGGCGACGAGTATTACGTCATTGACCCCGACCGCTGCACCGAATGCGTCGGCCATCATGACGAGCCTCAGTGCAAGGTGGTCTGCCCGGTGGAGTGCATCGAGCTGCATCCGCAGTGGAACGAAGGCCAGGAGCAGCTCATGGCCAAGTACCGCCGCCTGACGGGTGCCGCATGAGCGGCGCCGCCCAGCCAGACTCCGTTCCCTCTCCCCGCCCCCACGCCCGCCGCGACATCTCGGCCTCGGCCATCGCCGCCGGCCTGGTCGCCGTGCTGGTGAGCTTCGGCGGCACCGCCGTGCTGATGGTGCAGGCAGGCCATGCGGCCGGCCTGAACGCCGCCCAGATCGGCTCGTGGATCGGCTCGCTCAGCCTGGTGCTGGGCGCCGGCGGCGCGGCCTACAGCCTGCGCACCGGCCTGCCCGTCGTCATGGCCTGGTCCACGCCCGGAGCGGCCTTGCTGGTGACCGCGCTGGCGGGCGTGCCCTTCAATGAAGCCGTGGGCGCCTTCGTGCTGGCCGCGGCGCTGACGCTGGCCTGTGGCCTGTTCGGCTGGATCGATCCCATCCTGCGCCGCATTCCCGGAGAAATCGCCGCGGCCATGCTGGCCGGCGTGCTGCTCAATTTCGGCATGGGCGTCTTCACCAGCCTGGGCAAGCAGCCCGCGCTGGTGCTGGCCATGTGCGCCGCCTACCTGCTGTGCCGGCGCTGGGCGCCGCGCTACGCCGTGCTGGTGGTGATGGGCGTGGCGGTGGCCGTGGCCGCCGCGCAGGGCCTCATCCAGACCGACCAGCTGAATCTGCACCTGACCGAATTCGTCTGGACCACGCCGGTCTTCAGCGCGCAGGCCGCCATCAGCCTGGGCATTCCGCTGTTCGTGGTGGCCATGGCCTCGCAGAACCTGCCGGGTCTGGCCATCCTGCAGGCCTCCGGCTATCGTCCGCCCGCGTCGCGCCTGGTCGCCGCCACCGGCGTCCTGGGGCTGCTGGCCGCGCCCTTTGGCGCGCACAGCGTCACGCTGGGCGCGATCAGCGCCGCCATCTGCACCGGCCCCGAGGCGCATCCCGATCCGTCCAAGCGCTACATCGCCGCCGCCACCTACGGCCTGTCGTACTTCGCGCTGAGCATCGTGGCCGGCGCCGTGGCCGTGTTCTTCCAGGCGCTGCCCGCGGCGCTGCTGGCCGCGCTGGCGGGCCTGGCGCTGCTGGGCACCATCATGGGCGGCATGGCCACCGCCATGGCCAATCCGGCGCGGCGCGAGGCCGCGCTGATCACGCTGCTGGCAACCGCCTCGGGCTTCAGTTTCTGGGGCATCGGTTCGGCCTTCTGGGGCCTGGTCGCGGGCCTGCTGGCCCACACCCTGTTTGAGTACAAGCAGCGCAAACCGGCCGTGTAAAACGTGCCGGCTTGCACGCGCCTCAAGCAGCGGGCCAGGCGGACACCGGCGTATCCGGATGCACTTTCATGATGCGGCAGGGCACCTGCACGAAGTTCGAGATCCAGGCCGCGGCCAGCTCGCCCTCGTCCACCACGTCGATGACCTGCTCGCCGACCCGCATGCTGTAGCGCACGCTGTCGTCGTCCTCGATCACGTCCAGCGGGATGTCCATGCGCAGCATGCCGGGCGCCTTCAGCACCAGGTAGCCCATGCGCAGCTCGACCGACACCTCGGCCAGGCGCGGGCACAGCTCGCGGTTGAGCCATTGCCCCGAATCGTTGGCCACCAGCCATTGCCGGTGATAGGGCGCGGCCTCGGGCTGCGCGGTCAGGCCGCACTCGGCGACGGGCTGATGCTGCGGCGCGTCGCTCATCGTCCCAGCAGGCCCTTGAGCGCCTTGTCCACGGCCGCGCCGCCCTTGCCCTTGCCTGTGACGGCGTCGCGCAGCTTGTTCTCCAGGCTGCGCTTGAGAATGCCGCCGATGGCTTCCTTCCACAGCACGGTATAGGACGGCTTGTCGAACGTGCCCCGGACGTGAACTGGAATGGTCACGTCCTTCAGGTCGATCAGTTCCTTGCCTTCCTCGCTGGCCGACGGATTGACGACGCGCGCGCGCGCCACCAAGTCCAGCTCGTTGCGGACGAAATCGATGGAAGCCGGCTCGCCCTGCGTCACGCGCAGCAGCGGCGAAACGAAGTTCAGGCGCTTGACGGCGGCGACGCCCTTGGTGAAGGCCAGGTCGGCGTCCATCTCGGAAAACTCGGTCTGCTTGCTGCTGTCGGCGGCCACGGTGTGGTCCTGCGCATCGGGCGAGATGACCGCCTTGAGCTCGCGCAACGTCTGGGTCAGGTTGATGCCCTTGACCGCGCCGTCGCGCAGGCGCAGCTGCAGCGTGCCGCCCAGTCCGCTCTTCATGGCGTAGGCGTTGGCGCCCGCGGTCTTCAGGTCCAGCGCCAGGCTGCCCGTGCCGCTGAGCACGTTCTTCTGCGCCAGGTCCATCAGCAGCGGCTCGATCGCGATGCCCGCCAGCGACAGCTTGGTGGCGATCTGATTGCCCTGCGCCGCATCCAGGCTCAAGGTGCCGGCCAGCTTGCCGCCGTACAGGCCGGCGGTCAGGCTGGATACGTCCAGCTTGCCCTTATCCAGCTTCGCCGTGGCGGCCACGTCGTCGGCCTTCAGGCCGCGCACCACCAGCTTGCCGATCTTGAGCGTGCCGTTGACGCTGGGACCGACCAGGGCCGACAGGTTGATGTTGTCGTCGGCGGCCGGCGCGGGGGCCGGCTGCGCGGGCTTGGATTCGTCCTTCTTGCCTTCGGCCGGCGCCTTGGCGGGCGCGGCCGCGGCCGGCGGCGCCAGCTTGTCCAGGTCCAGCGTGTCCACGGCCAGCGCGACATTGACCAACGGCGTGTCGCGCAGCTTGCTGATGTCGGCGCTCAGGTCGAACTTGCCGCCTTCGAGCACGGCGTTGATCTTGGTGCTGGCCAGGTCCTTGAGCAGATCCACGTTCAGGCTGCCGATGACCGGGATCTGCAGGCTGCCCTTGGGCAGGCCGGGATCGGTGATGTTGACGTCGCCGCGCAGCCCGGACAGGCCGCCGCTGCGCTGGAGCAGATTCAGCGACAGCGGCGAGGCGAAGTTCAGCTTGACGATGCGCTCGCCGCTCTTGGACGTGCTGTCCAGCTTGGCTTCCTTGATGTCCAGCTCGCCGGCGTTGCCGCTGATGCCGTTCAGGCCGAAGCTGGCGTCCAGGCCGCCCACGCGCACGCGGCCGGTCAGGGCCTCGCCGGTGGCCGACGCCGGGGAAATATTGAGCGCGGGCGCGTCAACAGCGAATTCAAACGGGCCGTCGGCCAGGCCGCCCTTGGCGCGCACGGCCAGCTTCTCGATCTGCAGCTGGCTCTTGTGCGGATCCATGGACAGCTTGGGCACGGCCACGCTGGCTTCGACATTGGTCGCGCGCGCGGCCGGATCGGTGATCTCGCCCTGGAACAGCACTTCCAGCGCGGACAGGTCCAACGCCGACTTCTGGCCGTTGAATGCCAGATTGCCGCGCATGGACAGGCTCTTGGCCTCGGCGCCGGGCAGCTTGCCATCGACCCGCAGATCCAGCTTCTGCGCGGCATAGCGCTTGGCCGAAGGATCGAGCGTCAGCAGCGCCTGACCGGTCAGGTTGGCGTCCACCCGCGGATTGCCGCCTTCGAGCTTGGCGGTCAGGCGCACGTCGAAAGGCTGATTGAAGGTGACGCGGCCGGTATTGGCGTTGATGCGCGTCACCGCCACGGCCATGCCCGAGATGGCGTCCTGCAACTGCACCTCGCCGTCCTTCAGGTCCAGGCCGGCGATATCGATCTGCATGTTGCTGCCCGACGACGGCAGGGTGCCGCTGGTGACGGCCTGCGCGGCGGTCTGGGCCGCGCCCGCGATGGCCTCGGCCGGATTGGCCGGCGCGGTCACCACCGGCGCGGCGCCGCCCACCAGGTTGCTGAAGTTGAACTGGCCGTCCTTGCCGCGGATCACGCGCGCCTTCAGGCCGCTGATGGCGACGTGGTCCACCACGAAGCTGTTGGACAGCAGCGGCCACACCGCCACCGCCAGGCGCGTGCTGTCGATCGACGCGAAGGTTTCCTTGCTGCCGGCCTCGGACAGCGACACGCCCTGCACGGCCAGGCCGATGCGCGGGAACAGCGAGAGCTCGATCTCGCCGTCGATGGTCAGGGTGCGGTCATAGCGTTCCTTGACAAGCTCTTCCAGCTTGTACTTGTACGCATTGGGATCGAATGTCAGCAAGAAGATGGCCAGGCCAACGACGGCCACGACAACCAACACTACCAGGCCTATCAATATGCGCTTGAACCACGTTTTCATTGCTGCCCCGTCGGTACCTCGACTGGAAATCCCTATGATGCCGCGCTGCCGCGCGGCGCTGGCGCTTCGCCGGCGGCCGGGCCGCGGGCGTTTTGAAATCCATTTGCCTTCGGCGGCAAATCCCCTCGCCGGCCAGATCCGCGGCGCGGCGCCGGAGAAGAAGCGTGCTTGAAGGAAAAGCCTGCGGAAAGCGCCGGCGACGCCGGCATGCAGATATCGCTATCGTAACAAATCGGAGACCGCGTGCCAGCGTCACACGCGCGTCTCGGCCATCGCGGCTAGTCCTCGATCAGTTGGTCCTGCGCCAACGGCGCGCGCGCCACGGGCGCCCAGGCGCTGGACAGGCAGGTCAGCACGCCGAATGCCGCCCCCACCAACGCAATCCGTATCGCCCACGACTTCATGTCCTGCTCCTTCCACCTCTTGGCGACAAGACTATAGGCAAGACACGGGGCTCAGTCTGCGGGAAGATTCTTAAAGCGAGGATCATCCTCAAGACAAGTTCAAACGCTCAGCCGTGCTCCAGCAGCATCACAGCAACGGTGTCGGGCGCCAGCGCCTCGAACACATGCGGCACGTCGGCCGCATGGCGGATGTAATCGCCCGGCGCCAGCTCCACCTCCTGCCCCAGCGGCCCGATCCGCGCGCGGCCGCTCGCCAGGATCACATGCTCGATCATGCCCGGGCCATGCGGCTTGGACAGCCGCGCTTCGCCGGGCTGCGCCCGCACCCGGTACACATCACGCTGCGCGCCCGCGGGGCAGGCGGCCAGCAGCGTGGCCGCATAGTTGCCCTGCTCGGACACGGCGGCAACGCCTTCGTGCGCGCGAATGACCTGCACCCTGGCCTGGGCCTCGCCGATCAGCCGGCTGACCTGCACATCCAGCGCCATCGCCAGCGCCCACAGCGTTTCCAGGCTGGGATTGCCCGTGCCCGACTCCAGCTGCGACAAGGTGGATTTGGCCAGCCCGGCGCGGCGGGCCAGTTCGGCAAGCGACATGCCGGCGCGTTCGCGCTCGCGGCGCAGCGCGGTCGCCAGCAGGCCGATGGGGGCCGGCGACGCGGCGTTGCTGGCTGCGAAATCCGCTCTGGGAGAAGGTTGCTGGCGCATGTTGCAGGTCCGATCCATGGCAGGCCCGCTTGTTTTTCGCGGACCCGAACGTTCGACTTGACGAACGATATTAAATATTTGTTCACTATATCAATCCATCGTTCGATATGAAAGGCCGGCGCCAGCCACGACGACTCATGCCCATCACCGACAACACCCGAGGCGCCCTGCAAATGACGGCCGCGATGATCATTTCCGGCACCGTCGGCTGGTTCGTGCTGGCGGCCGGCGTATCGCCGCGCGCCGCGGTGTTCTGGCGCTGCCTGTTCGGCGCGCTGGCCATGCTGGCCGTCTGCGGCTGGCTGGGGCAATTGCGGCCGGGCCTGCTGAGCCGCCGCCAGGCTGGCCTGTGCGTGCTGGGCGGCGTGGCGCTGGCGCTGAACTGGACGCTGCTGTTCGGCGCCTACGGCCACGCGTCCATCTCGGTCGCCACCATCGTCTATCACACGCAGCCCTTCATGCTGGTCGCGCTGGGCGCGTTGTGCTTCAAGGAGAAACCGGGCGCGCGCAAGCTCGCCTGCCTGGCGCTGGCCTTCGGTGGCTTGGCGGCCATCGTCGCGGGCCGGCCGGCAGCGGCTTTGCATGCGGGCGGCTCGTTCGCCACCGGCGTCGCGCTGGCCCTGGGCGCCGCGTTCTTCTACGCGATCGCCGCCATCATCGCCAAGGGCTTGAAGGGCGTGCCGCCGCATCTGATCGTGCTGATCCAGCTTCTCATCGGCGCGGCGCTGATGTCGCCCTCGGCCGCCCTGCCCGACCAGCCGAGCGCCTGGGGCCTGCTTGTCGCGATCGGCGTGGTCCACACCGGCCTGATGTCGACGCTGCTCTACAGCGCGCTGCAAAAGACCGCGACCAGCCTCATCGGCGTGCTGTCCTTCATCTACCCCATCGTCGCGATGCTGGTGGACGCGCTGGCGTTCGATCAGCGCATGAACGCCATCCAGATCGCCGGGGCGGCGCTGATCCTGTTGAGCGCCGCGGCGATGAACCGGCCGGCGCGCGCCAACGGTCCGGCCGAAGCCGGCGTTGACAGGTCGTCTTGATATTTAATATCATTCAATTAATTTATTGAATGAATGGCGCTTTCATATCCTGCCACGCGCCCCGAGACCATGACCATCGATTCCGATTTCCTCGTCCGCATCCTGCTGATCGGCGCCGGCGCCACGCTGGTCATGGACGCCTGGGCGCTGTTCATCAAGCGCTGCTTCAACATCCCCGGCCTGAACTACGCCATGGTAGGCCGCTGGATCGGCCATCTGCCGCGCGGACGGTTTATCCACCCGAACATCGGCAAGGCCGAACCGGTCGCGGCGGAAGCCGCCATCGGCTGGATCGCGCACTACGCCATCGGCGTCGTCTTCGCGGCCCTGCTGCTGCTCCTCGCCGGACCGCAATGGGCGCAGCACCCGACCTTCCTGCCCGCGCTGCTGGTCGGCATCGGCACGGTGGCCGCGCCCTTCTTCATCCTGCAGCCCGGCATGGGCGCGGGCATCGCCGCATCCAGGACGCCCAACCCGCCGGTAGCGCGGCTGCGCAGCCTGATGGCGCACGCGTCCTTCGGCGTCGGACTGTATCTGGCGGGACTGGCCTGCCGGGCGGCGCTGGCGTCCTGATCCGTCGCCCGTCACGCGCAACGCGACTGAACGCGCCCCGCCACTCCACGCGCGAATCCACAGGCCGCGCTTGCGAGTCTCATGCCGGCCCGCCAGCGCGGGCCGTCTTTACATTTCCCGAAAAGCCCCTAGAATCCAGCCACGCGCCGCTACCCGGGCGGCAGGACGCGGCCAAGCCGCAGGCACGGCTCCAGGGCCGCGCCCAGCGCCACCGCCCCCGCCCGCTGGCCACGCGGCGCGAACGGCCCGCGCGCCACGCCACGGCCTCTCCAGCGCTTCCAGCCGGATTGGCCTCCAGCAAGGCGCGCCCTCCCTCTTTTTCGACCCTCATGCAGATCTTGCACACCCTGGCCGGCTCCCATCTGGGCGGCATGGAATTCCGCGTCCTGGAACAGGCGCAGTGGCTCAAGGAGCAAGGACATGTCGTGGCCATCGCCGCGCCGCCCGGCAGCGAGACGCTGAAGGCGGCGCATGAGCGCTCGCTGGAAGCCGTGGGCATCGACTTCGAATCCGCTTACTCGCCGTCCACCGTGCTGGGGCTGCGCCGGCTGGTCAAGCGCCTGCGCATCGAGGTCATCGACGCCCACAGCCGCGCGGACGGCAAGACCAGCGCGCTGTGCCAGGACCTGTGCGCCGTCGTGCGCACCCGCCATTTCGCCAAGTACCTGCGCACCAGCCTGCGCAAACGCCTGGAATGGCGCGTCGGCTGCCATCACGTCATCGCCACCAGCGGCGAAGGCCGCAACGACATCGTGTCAGCCGGCTTCGCGCCGGCCGAGCGCGTCAGCGTGGTCGGCGAATGGGCCGACCAGCGTTTCTTCCTGGACGTGGACAAGGCCGCGCTGCGCCAGCGCATGCGCGCTGAACTCGGGCTGGACGCCGACGCCTTCGTGGTCGCCACCATCGGCATGCTGCGCCCGGAAAAGCGCCAGGACGACCTGCTGCGCGTGGTCCAGCAACTGCGCCAGCGCGCGATCCCCGCCATCGCGCTGGTGGTCGGCACGCCCACCGCCGAGAAGGCCGCCTTCGGCCCCCGGCTGCGCGCGCTGGCCGATGAACTGGGCATCGCGGCCCATACCGTGTTCGCCGGCCATCGCGGCGACATCGACCAGGTGATCCACGCCGCCGACGCGCTGCTGGTGCCCTCGTCCAACGAGGCCTGGTCGCGCGTCGTGCCCGAAGCCTTCGCCGCCGGTTGCCCGGTGGTGGTCAGCAATGTGGGCGGACTGCCCGAGATCGTGAAGCCGGACGCGACCGGCTGGCTGGCCGAGCCGGGCGACGTGGCCGGATTCACCGGGCACGTGGCCGGTATCTGGAGCGATCCCGCACGGGCTCGTCGGGTGGTGGAGCAGGCGCGCGTCTTCGCCGAAGACAACTTCCAGCTGGGGCGCAAGATGGATGAGACGCTGCGGGCGTATGAAGTGGCGATCAGGCGCAAGCGCGGGCGCTGAGGCGCGATGAGGCGCTATGAAAAAAAGCCGAGGCCCGCCAGATGGTGGGGCTCGGCTTTTGCCGCTGGGCGCATCCGTTCCGTGGGAAGCGGGTGCGCGGGCCGGGATCAGACGTTGAACAGGAAGTTCATCACATCGCCGTCCTGCACGATGTATTCCTTGCCTTCGGCGCGCATCTTGCCGGCTTCCTTGGCGCCCTGCTCGCCCTTGTAGGCGATGTAGTCCTCGTAGGCGATGGTCTGCGCGCGGATGAAGCCGCGCTCGAAGTCGGTATGGATCACGCCCGCGGCCTGGGGCGCGGTGGCGCCGATCGGCACGGTCCAGGCGCGCACTTCCTTCACGCCGGCGGTGAAGTACGTTTGCAGACCCAGCAGCTTGAAGGCGGCGCGGATCAGGCGGTTCAGGCCCGGCTCTTCCATGCCCATGTCGCTCAGGAAGGCCTGGCGGTCGGCGTCGTCCAGGTCGACGATCTCGGACTCGATGGCGGCGCAGATGGCGACCACGGGCGCGTTGCGCTTGGCGGCGAACTCGGTCAGGCGGTCCAGCAGCGGGTTATTGGTGAAACCGTCGTCGGCCACGTTGCCCACGTACATCGCGCGCTTGGCGGTGATGAAGCAGAGCTGGGCGATGTCCGCCTTTTCTTCGGTCGTCAGGTCCAGCGCGCGGATGGGCTTGGCTTCGTTCAGCTGGGCCACGCATTTTTCCAGCACGGCCACGATGCGCTGCGATTCCTTGTCGCCGGAACGCGCGGTCTTCTGGTGGCGTTGCAGGGCCTTCTCGGCGGTCTGCAGGTCGGCCAGCGCCAGCTCGGTCTCGATGACCTCGATGTCGGCGATGGGGTCGACCTTGCCGGCGACGTGGATCACGTTCGGGTCTTCAAAGCAGCGCACCACGTTGACGATGGCGTCGGTCTCGCGGATGTGCGAGAGGAACTGGTTGCCCAGGCCTTCGCCCTTGCTCGCGCCGGCCACCAGGCCGGCGATGTCCACGAACTCGACCGTGGCCGACAGGATGCGCTCGGGCTTGACGATCTCGGCCAGCTTCTGCAGGCGCGGATCCGGCACTTCCACGACGCCCACGTTGGGCTCGATGGTGCAGAACGGATAGTTCTCGGCGGCGATGCCGGCGCGGGTCAGAGCGTTGAAAAGCGTCGATTTGCCGACATTGGGCAGGCCGACGATGCCGCATTGCAGAGCCATGGGAATCCTATACGTATCAAGGCGCTATGCGCCCAATGTGAGTGCGGTACATCTTGCCGCCCCGCGCGGGGATGGCGGGAGGCCGCGGGCACTGGCGCGCAAGGCGCGGAGCCGGCGGACTTGCCGGGCGCTTGGTCGCACATGTCCGGAAAAGGCGCATTTTAACCGTTTTGCGCGACTGGGCGCAGGCCGGAAAACCGGAGGTGACCACGGGGGTCATGCATGCACCACCTGAATCCTGGACAGGACTGTGTCCCTCAGAATCCACGGAAGTCCGGCACGGCCTGCTTCCATTTGTCTTCTATCTTGCACAGCTCTTCCCAGATTGCCTCGAACACCACGCTGCCCATAGGCGCAAGACCGTGAGCCAGGGCATTGCGGCCGATGTACATGCCCAACAATCGATTTAGCCGCCTGCCTGCGTAGCTATTGGCGCCAACAACCTGGATCCAGCGATTGAGGATTGTCGATATCTTGAGATGACCCTTCCCTGACACCCAGGAAAAGCCGTGATGCTGCGATCTCTGTCCAGAAATCCGCCATTGCACATCCCGGCGAATCGCCTCCTCGCATGCCGCCATCAAGGCAAGGGAAGCGAACAGCTCGTGCTCACCTAAGCGCGCGTGAAGGTAGTCTTTCCACTCTGCTTGCGTCATGCCAAACGTGGCATCGTCCGTGATGGCGCTGATGCCATCGGGACGTCTTGGCGCGGAGATGCCCCGCCGCAGGCACAGCAAACCGTCCTTCGTGGAGTAGTACCAATGGCGCGCCCTGGCAATGTCGGGAAACATGCCGGCGCCTCAGTCCAGCAGATCTGCGAAGATCTGCCCCAAGCCAGCAGCATCCAACGGATAGGAACCCGCCGTTCCTGTCGCCGGAAACACTCGCCATGCCCATTCCCTTGCATCGGCGGCCATATGATCGTCGGACTCCCTATCTTCGTCAGCGTCGAGCGCGATCAGCCTGATCTGCTTGAGCGCGTGACGGGATTGCACATCGACACGGCCGTAGCCGCCTATGATCACGGTGGCCCTGGGATTGAAATCCACCCAAAGCCCGGTGGGAAGCCGGACCGACAATGACGGAGCCTCGTAGTGCCCGAGGCTTTCTTCATGCAGCTTGACGGAAGGCTGCTCGAACGCATCCGGCCCCAATCCCGCCGCCTCCAGTTGATGGCCAATCCAGCCGAAAAGCAGAGCCAGCTCGCTCACCCACCGTTCGCGGCGCCTGGTCCAGCCGACCTGCGCCTGCGTGGCCGCGAGCATCTTCTGGCTTTCGATGAAGCGCTTCAGGTCGGTCATGATCCCGGCATCTCTGATGGACATTGCTGATGGTTCCCCGCCCGGCAATCTATCGCGTGGCATTGTCGTGAGCGAACAAGCGCGAACTCGATCTTGTCGTGATGGCGCCGCCCGCAGGGAATCGAAGTCGCATGCACTCGGGCCAAAGAGGCAGTGTAGAGAACACTGTGCCCGGTGACGTCGAAAGAGTGTCGGATTTGTCGCCAGACTTGGGCGGAAACCGAAAAGAGCAGGCCGGATGCGGCCCCAGCCATAGCGTCCGCCCTACGCCGCCGCCCCAGGCACCCAGCGCATCACCGCCCAGATCAGCACGATCGGCCCCGCGTTGAAAACGGCGTGCAACGCGATGGCCGCGCCGATACCCCTACGCACCCGCATCCAGCCCAGCGCCAGACCCGTGAGCCATTGCGGCAGCACCAGCAAGGGCAGCAGCCAGTACGGCGTCTTGCTGAAGACGAAATTGCTCAGGTGCACGGCGGCGAAGGTCAGCGTGGCCAGATGGAACACCAGACCGAAGTGCTTCAGGTAATAGCGACGCCAGGTCGTATCCCAGCCTTGCAGCGGCTGCGCGCGCCGGATCAGCGCCCAGACGACCAGCAACAGGAACGCGGCCAGCAGCAGCCCGGTCCAGATGCGCGGCCCCCACAGCACCACGGGCACCAGCGCCGGGCACAGCCACAGCGCCTGCCTGGGCCGTCGCAGGCCATAGCGGAACAGCATTTCCTCGACCAGCGGCGCCCAGATGATGGCGGTCAGCCAGGGGATGTTGGTGGGATCCAGCCTATGCGTGGCCCCCGCGAGTCCGGCGGCGGCGACCGCCACCGGCCCCAGCGCGAACAGGTTCACGCACCACAGCAGCAGCGCCCAGGCCAGCAGCCGGCCGGGACGCACGCCCGGCCAGAAATCACGCCACACGCCGCCGCCCGGTCCACGCCCCGTCAACCGCGCCGCGTTCGGCCGGCGGATGAAGCGCCAGAAATCGACCAGTTCATCGCGGAAACGCAGTTTGCGGGACGCTGGGACGGCAGGCTGGTCGGACATGGGCATTTCAACGATTCAAGGCGCGGGCTCATCGACCGCGGCGGACGGCCACAATCCCGTTAGGCATCGTTGCCGCTGTGAAGTTGCCGCGTCGCCAGCGGAAAATCGCCGGCCAGCATCGCCGGCACCACGGCGCGGCAGCGGTCGATGACGGCCTCGATCGCCGTCTGCTCTTCGCGGCGCGGCGGGTGCAGGACGAAGTCCGCGACCTGCTGCGCCAGCCCCAGCGTGCGCGGATGGCCGATGCCGATGCGCAGGCGCCAGAAGTTGGGGCTGCCCAGCGCCGCCTGGATGTCCTTCAGGCCGTTGTGGCCGGCGTGCCCGCCGCCCTGCTTGAGTTTCACCTGGCCGGGCATAAGGTCCAGCTCGTCATGCAGCACCAGCACGGCCTCGGGCGCGAGCTTGTAGAAGCGTGCCAGCGCGCCGACCGCCTGGCCGGAACGGTTCATGTAGGTGTTGGGCTTGAGCAGCAGCACGTTGTCCGCGCCCAGCCGGGCCTTGGCGACCATGCCGAAGAACGACTTCTCCAGCGCGAAGGACGCGCGCAGATCATCGGCCAGGTGATCGGCCAGCCAGAAGCCGGCGTTGTGCCGGGTGGTTTCGTAGTCGGGGCCCGGATTGCCCAGCCCGACGATGAGGCGTATGGGAGTAGACATGATGGGGGTGTTTAAACCAAAAAACCCTGCGCATGCAAATGCACGCGCAGGGTTTCGGCGTCAGCCTTGCGCAAGCCCGAGGGCTCGCGGCCTGGCTTAGGCGGCCGGAGCGGCTTCGGCGGCGTCGTCAGCGGCGGCAGCGCCGCCCTTGACCACGGCAGCGGCCAGCAGCGGGTTCGGCTCGCCACCGTGCGGGACGTAGGTCACGCCCTTGGGCAGCTTGATGTCGGCCAGGTGGACCGACGCGCCGGGCAGCAGGTCCTTCAGGTCGATTTCGATGAACTGCGGCAGGGCGGCCGGCAGGCAGGTGATTTCCAGCTCGGTCAGCACGTGGCTGATGATCGCGCCGCTCAGCTTGACGGCCGGCGAGACTTCAGCGTTCAGGAAGTGCAGCGGCACCTTGGTGTGCAGGGCCTGGTTGGCGTCCACGCGCTGGAAGTCCACGTGCAGGACTTGCGGCTTGTAGGCGTGCCATTGAACCGAACGCAGCAGGACTTGCTCTTCCTTGGCCGCGCCTTCCAGCGCCATTTGCAGGATGGAAGCGTGGAACTCTTCCTTGCGCAGGGCGTGGTAGATCTCGTTGTGGTCGAGTTCGATGTTCAGGGGGGCAGCCGTACCGCCATAAACGATGGCGGGAACGCGGCCCGCGCGGCGCAGGCGGCGGCTCGCACTCGAACCCTGGACGCTACGCGCAGTGGCATTGAATTTCATGGAAAACTCCAAAAGCAAAAAATGGCGAAACGGGTTCGCCGGTTGTGTTCACGGCGCACAAGATGCGCGCCGTGTTTTTCGCGTCCTGCCGCGACCAGCAAGACGCAAATCCGGATAATGCCGACGGGCCTCAGTCGACGAACAGCGAGCTGACCGATTCGGCGTTCGAGATACGCAGGATGGTCTCGCCCAGCAGCGCCGCGCAGGACAGCTGGCGGATCTTGCCGCTGGCCTGGCCTTCTTCGGACAGCGGGATGGTGTCGGTGACGACCAGCTCGTCCAGGGCCGAGCCCTCGATGCGCTCGATCGCGCCGCCCGACAGCACGGGGTGCGTGCAATACGCGTAGACGGCGCCGGCGCCGCGGTCCTTCAGGGCCTGGGCCGCCTTGCACAGCGTGCCGGCGGTGTCGACCATGTCGTCCATGATGATGCAGGTGCGGCCGTCGACTTCACCGATGATGTTCATCACTTCCGACACGTTGGCGCGCGGACGACGCTTGTCGATGATGGCCAGGTCTGCTTCGAGCTGCTTGGCCAGCGCGCGGGCCCGCACCACGCCACCGATGTCCGGGGACACGACGACCAGGTTCGAGAAGTTGCGGCGCCAGATGTCGCCCAGCAGGATCGGGCCCGCGTAGATGTTGTCCACGGGGATGTCGAAGAAGCCCTGGATCTGGTCGGCGTGCAGGTCCATCGTCAGGACCCGGTCCACGCCGGCCACTTGCAGCATGTTGGCCACGACCTTGGCCGAGATCGCGACGCGCGCCGAGCGCGGGCGACGGTCCTGGCGGGCGTAGCCGAAATAGGGAATGGCGGCGGTGATGCGACCGGCCGAGGCGCGGCGCAGGGCATCGACCATCACCATGATTTCCATCAGGTTGTCGTTGGTGGGCGCACAGGTGGGCTGCAGGACGAAGACGTCCTTGCCGCGCACGTTCTCGTTGATCTCGACCATCACCTCGCCGTCCGAGAAGCGACCCACGGTCATCTTGCCCAGGGACATGTCGAGGTGGTTGACTACGTCCACGGCCAGCCGAGTATTGGCGGTGCCCGTGAAGATCATGAAACTATCGTTTGCCATGATGGATGATGCGATGGTCGTTTGAAACAGACGCGAACGGGGTGAGGCGGGGTGATGCGAGGTGTTGCGCTACAGCAGAACCTGACCGGAAAACAAAAAAGCTGCTGAACCGGGGCCAGTGTCTGACAGGCGTGTTCAACAGCTTTTTTATGTATTCGGCTGGCTGGGGAGGAAGGATTCGAACCTTCGCATGCCGGAATCAAAATCCGGTGCCTTAACCAGCTTGGCGACTCCCCAACTATCTTGCAATCCAATCCCGCAGTGGGTGTTCAGCTAATCCGGCGCAAGCCTGAACCAACCGAAACCGTGGATGAGCGGTTTGCTGAAAACTATTTATTTTAACAGCGCCGCGCATTGTAGCGGTAATTTCCGTTTTCGCCAAAACGGCCTCGGAAAGCTTGGAGTATTCGGCGAACAAACACGCACCAGACCCCGACATACGAACATGTATTCCATGTTCAGTAAGCCACCGCGATGCCCTGAGAACCTCAGGATAAAGACGGTAAACCACCGGCTCCAGATCATTCCTGCCAAAAAATTCGAAGCTGGCGGGCCTGGCGTTTAGACCAGATCCCGCTTCGCTTTCAGTGCAATTTTCGGCGCAGAAAGTAGGCGAAGCAAGAAAGTCCGCTATTGTGATCGAAGAAGTATCCCTTGTCAAATCCTCTGCGGAAAAAATTCCAACAGTCGGCACGCTGGCATCCGGCTGGGCCACCAGATAGGCGCGCTCGGGCAGCGCCACCGCGCTGAGATCCTCGCCCACGCCCTGGGCAAAGGCCGATTGCCCGAACACGAACACGGGCACGTCCGCGCCCAGCGGCAGCGCCAGGTCCATCAGCTCGCGCCGGCTGAGATTCGTGCCCCACAGACGATTCAGCGCGATCAGCGTGGAGGCCGCGTCGCTGGAGCCGCCGCCCAGGCCACCGCCCTGCGGGATGCGCTTTTCCAGGCTGATCTGCGCCCCCTGGCGCGTGCCGGTGGCGCGTTGCAGCGCGCGCGCGGCGCGCACCGTCAGGTCCTGGTCCTCGGGCACGCCGGGCAGGTCGGTGGCGCGGCTGATGACGCCGTCGGCGCGCGTCTCGACATGCAGCGTGTCGCAGAGGTCGATGAAGCGGAACACAGTCTGCAGCAGGTGGTAGCCGTCGGCGCGCCGCCCCACGACATGCAGGAACAGGTTGAGCTTGGCGGGCGCGGGTACGTCGTAGAGAGTCACGGGAATCGGCCGGAACGGATGCGATTCCCGGATTTTAGCCAGCGCGCTCAGGCCAGCTGCGGCGTGGCGCCGGACGCGCCCTGCAATGGCGCGGCCTGCGCCTCGATCACCTGCCCGCCGGGCAGCTTGAACACCGACACCGCGTCCGCAAGCTGGCGCGCCTGCTCCTCCAGCGCGCCGGCCGCGGCGGCGGCCTGTTCCACCAGCGCCGCGTTCTGCTGCGTCACATTGTCCATCTGCGCGACGGCGCGGTTGACCTGATCGATCCCGCTGGACTGCTCTTCGGACGCGGCCGAGATCTCGCCCATCAGGCTGGTGACGCGCTGCACGGAATCCTCGATCTCGCGCATGGTGGCGCCGGCCCGCTCGACCTGGGCCGAGCCCACGCCGACCTTCTGCGTGGAGTCCTCGATCAATTGCTTGATCTCCTTGGCCGCCGCGGCGCTGCGCTGGGCGAGCGTGCGCACCTCGCTCGCGACCACGGCGAAGCCCTTGCCCTGCTCGCCCGCGCGCGCCGCTTCCACGGCCGCGTTCAGCGCCAGGATGTTGGTCTGGAAGGCAATGCCGT
>NZ_JCBANH010000045.1:0-48434 GCF_059760925.1 Achromobacter sp. 1011791174 | reverse complement strand
ACGCGCCGGCCGGCGCGTCGCCGTCCTGGCCCGAAGAGGGAGCCCACCGCATTCCCTTCGCCGTCTACACCGACGCGGCCCTGCACCAGCGCGAGCTGGAGCGTTTTTTCTATCAGGGCCATTGGAGCTATGTCGGCCTGGAAGCCGAGATCCCCAAGCCCGGCGATTTCAAGCGCACCGCCGTGGGCGAACGCTCGGTCATCCTGCTGCGCGACCAGGATGGACAGGTGCGCGTGGTGGAGAACGTCTGCGCGCATCGCGGCGTGCAGTTCTGCCGCGAGCGCCACGGCAACCGCAGCGAGTTCGTCTGCCCGTATCACCAATGGAACTACGACCTGCAGGGCAACCTGATCGGCGTGCCGTTCCGGCGCGGCGTCAAGCAGGACGGCAAGGTCAACGGCGGCATGCCGCCGGACTTCAAGCCCGAGGAACACGGCCTGACCAAGCTGGCGGTGGCCTGCCGCAACGGCGTGGTGTTCGCGTCATTCGACCATGAGGTCGAGCCGCTGGAGGACTACCTGGGACCCGACATCCTGCATTACTTCGACCGCGTCTTCGATGGCCGCGAGCTGGTGATCCATGGCTACAGCCGCCAGCGCATCCCGGGCAACTGGAAGCTGATGCAGGAGAACATCAAGGATCCCTATCACCCCGGCCTGCTGCACACCTGGTTCGTCACCTTCGGTCTGTGGCGCGCCGACAACCGCTCGGAACTGAAGATGGACCGGCATTTTCGGCACGCCGCGATGATCTCCACGCGCGGCCAGGGCGGCAAGGGCAGCGTCACCAGCGGCGTGTCGAGCTTCAAGGAACAGATGTCGCTGAACGACGACCGCTTCCTGGACATCGTGCCCGAGCCCTGGTGGAACGGGCCGACCGCCGTGCTGATGACGCTGTTCCCCAGCGTCATCATCCAGCAGCAGGTCAATTCCCTGTCGACCCGCCACATCCAGCCCGTCGGCCATGACGCCTTCGACTTCGTCTGGACGCATTTCGGCTTCGCCGAGGACAGTCCGGAAATGACGCGGCGGCGCCTGCGTCAGGCCAATCTGTTCGGCCCGGCCGGCTTCGTGTCTGCCGACGACGGCGAGGTGATCGAGTTCTCGCAGGCCGGCTTCGCGCAGAAGCCCTGGCACCGCAGCGTGGCGGAGTTGGGCGGCAAGACCGCCGAGAACACGGAGCACATGGTCACCGAGACGCTGATACGCGGCATGTACCAATACTGGAAAAAAAGGATGGCCCCCCCGAGCGCTGCGCGCTTCCCCCAGGGGCGCAGCTGCGGACCGGCGGAGCCGGATCCGCGCTGCCCGGATGAGGACGGTATTGCCTGAGTGGGGCGCGTTTCTTCTTGCCTTGTGGCGCTTTGCGCCGGGGATGACTGAACATGATTGACTTTGGCTTGTACTGGCAGATCGGCCAGCTTTATGCCGACTATGCAGCGGCGCTGGACGCGGGGGAATGGGACAAGTGGCCCGACTTCTTTGTCGAGGACTGCGTCTACAAAGTGGTGCCGCGCGAGAATCACGAACGGGGTTTTCCGCTGGCGACGATGTCCTTCGAGAGCCGCGGCATGCTCAAGGACCGCGTCTACGGCGCGACCGACACCATCTTCCATGACCCGTACTACCAGCGCCATGTGGTCGGCGCGCCGCGCGTGCTGTCGGTGGATGCCGGGCGCATCGTGTCCGAAGCCAGCTATGCCGTGTTCCGCACCAAGCCGAACCAGCTGACCACGGTCTACAACGTGGGGCGATACGAGGACGTGATCCGGCGCACGCCGGACGGCCTGAAATTCGAATCGCGCCTGTGCATCTTCGACAGCGAGCTGATTCCGAACTCCCTCATCTATCCGATCTGACCAGGAGCCAGAACGCATGAGCACAGAATGGACCAGGGCCCTCGCGCGGGCCGACGTGCCGGACGAAGACGTCATCGCCGTGACGGCCGGCGGCAGGGAAATCGCGCTGTACGGCGTGGACGGCGAGGTCTACGCCACCGACAACCTCTGTACGCACGGCAATGCCAGGCTGTGCGACGGCTTTCTCATGGGCCACGAGATCGAATGCCCGCTGCACCAGGGCCGCTTCGACGTGCGCGACGGGCGCGCGCTGTGTTCGCCGCTGAGGGAAAACCTGGTCACCCACCCCGTCCGGATCGAGGACGGGATCGTGTTCGTAGCCTTGTAGGCTAGGCCGACGCCGGCGCGCTCAGCGCCAGGCGCAGCGCCTCGTTGGCGGCGGCCATGCCCATGGCCGCCGTCACCGTGACCACCGAGCCGTAGCCGGCGCAGGACAGGCCCTGCGGCGCGATGGCCTGGCCGGCGGCGCCCACCGCGTCCTCGCCTTCGGTCGGACGGGTCCAGGCGTCGGGCAGGATGGCGGGCTGGTCGAACCACAGCGCATGCACACCCATCTTCGGCACCCGCTTGAGCGCCTTGCCGTTGCGATCGGACGCGCGCGCAAAGCCGTGCTCCTTGCGCAGCTTGTTGCGCAGCTTGGACAGCAGCGCGTCGTTCACCGCCGCCGACAGGTCGCCGGCGCGCAGCGCCAGCGGATCGGTCTTGCCGCCCGCGCCGCCGCACAGCAGCATGGGCGCGCCCAGCGCGCGCGCTTGCAGGATCATGGCGATCTTCGCCGCAGCCTGGTCGGTGCAATCGATGATGACGGTATAGGGGCCGGGCAGCACCTGCGCCACATTCTCGGGCGAGACGAAATCGTCGACCAGGGTCAGCACGCATTGCGGATTGATGGCCTGAACCCGCTCGGCCATGGCCTGGACCTTGGACTGGCCCAACGTCTGCGTCAATGCATGGATCTGCCGATTGACGTTGGATTCGGCGATGTGGTCCAGGTCGATCAGCGTCAGCGCGCCGACGCCGCAGCGCGCCAGCGCCTCCACCGTCCACGAGCCGACGCCGCCCAGGCCGGCCACGGCGACGTGGGCATCCTGAAGGCGCGCGGGCGCCTGCTGTCCATACAAACGAGAAAGACCGCCGAAGCGGCGGTCGAGGTTGGCGGTATCGCCGGGGGATTCGAGCGAGGTCATGGGCCTATTTTAGGGCAGACGGCAGCCACTCCCCCACGGGACCACGCAATATGCACCGGGATTATGTTCCGGCGCCTGCCAGCATTTATTGTTCAAACCATATTGTCGAACGCAGATAATCCACTGCCACTGCAAAAACGGCCGAACTTTGCCGCACTTCCGCCGATTGTGGCGCGCGCCCCGCGGTTATCGTTGGCGCAACGCCTTAACGCGTGGGACAGACTTTGACCGGCACGCAAAGAATCCTTGACCAACCCGCCCTGATTGCATTGGAGGCCATAGGCAAGTCTTACCGGATGGAAAACCGGCTCGTCCCGGTCCTCCACAATGTGAGCCTGACCATCCACAGGGGACAGACTTGCGCATTGCTCGGATCTTCCGGATCGGGCAAGAGCACGCTGCTGAACATACTCGGGCTGTTGGATCCCCCATTGTCTGGCCGTTTCCATTTCAACGGCCAGGATATGCTGCGCGCTGCGCCGGACGAACGGGCCCGGATCCGCAATCAGCACATCGGCTTTGTATTCCAGGCATTCAACCTGCTGCCGCGCCTCACCGCGCTGGAAAACGTGGCCTTGCCCCTGGCCTACCGCGGCATGCCCCGTGGCCAGGCCCGCGAACTGGCGACGGAGCAATTGGAACGGGTCGGACTGGCCGACCGTTCGGGCCACCGCCCCGCCGACCTGTCCGGCGGCCAGCGCCAACGGGTGGCGATCGCCCGCGCGCTGATCTGCAATCCCTCCGTGATCCTGGCGGACGAGCCCACGGGGAACCTGGACAGCGCGACCGCCCATGACATCATGACATTGCTGCTCGACCTGAACAGGGAGCATGCCGTCACGCTCATCATGGTCACGCACGATGCCGGGCTCGCCAGCCTGTTCCAGAGACGGCTGCAGGTCAGGGCCGGAGCAGTGCTTGAAGCCGGCCAGGCGCCGGTCGCCGCCCATGCCTGACATCACGCATGGCCCGTCCTTCGCATGGTTGCTGGATGAGGCCGTCCACAGCCTGCGGTCGCTGGGCCGGCGGTCCATTCTCGCCTTGCTGGGCATCATGGTAGGCAGCGCGGCGATCATCGCGCTGCTCAACATCGGACACAATGCGGCCGAAGACGTCATGCGCGCGTTCAGGCAGATGGGCACCGACAGGCTGGTGGTGAACTTTCCCATCGTCCAGAACGCGCGCCCGCTACCAGCCACATTGGATACCGCCGCCTTGCGCCAAGCGGTGCCGGCGCTGTCACGTGTCGCGCCATTATCCTTTTTCGCGACTACCGTCCGCCATGGCGGCAAGACCGCGCACGCCAGGCTGATCGGCGCGACCGCGGATCTGGCGCCGGTCATCAATCTGACCATGGCAACGGGACGCTTCTTGTCCGAATTCGACCAAAAGAGCACCTTCGCCGTCGTCGGGGCGCAACTCGCGCGGGAGCTCGGAGGAGAAGGCCGCCCGCTGCAGCCTGGCGACCGCCTGCAGATCGGATCCTATCTTTTCGACGTCATCGGCGTCACCCGCAATCTCGCCCCCAATTCACTGATACCGATCATGGCGGACCTGTCCATCATGGTGCCCATCGATGGACTCCGACGCCTGCATTCCTCGCCGGAGGTCGGCAGCATCCTGGCCAGAGCCGACCCCGCCGCGGATCTGGCGGTGACGGCCCATGATCTTCAACAGTATCTGCAAGACCAGCTGGGAGGCCGCCCGGTGGATGTGCAGATACCCAGGCAGCTGCTGGACGGCCTGAAGCATCAGGCCGATACGTTTTCATACCTGCTCGCCGGACTGGGCGGCATCTCCTTGCTGGTGGGCGGTGTGGGAGTCATGAATGTCATGCTGATGAACGTCGCGGAACGACGCCGGGAAATCGGTGTCCGTCTGGCGCTGGGCGCGCGCCCCAGGGACATCCGTGCCTTGTTCCTGCTCGAGGCGGGCGCCCTGTCCATTGCCGGCGCGCTACTCGGCGCCTTGCTGGGACTATTGAGCGCCTATGCTTTCTCGCGGTACTCGGGCTGGACGTTCTCACTGGCCCCCTACTCCCTGCCCCTTGGGGTGGGAAGCTCGCTCCTGATTGGTGTTTTCTTCGGGATTCACCCCGCGGTATCCGCGGCAAGGCTCCATCCGGTCGAGGCGCTGCGCGATGCTTGAAGTCCGACTGCTTTGCGGCTGCCTGCTTGCCGGCGCAACGATCCTGCATCCGGCCTGGGCAGAAGATGCCTTTACCCCTTCGCGCGCGACGTTGCGCCAGCCCGCGACGACATCGTTGAACGGAAGGCTGATAGACCTCAGCCTGAGCGACGCTGTGTTTCTCGGATTGCGTGGCAATCGCACCATACAGAGCGCTTACCTGAACCGCATCGCCCAAAAGTACGATCTGCGCGTCGCCGAAGACTATTTCAATCCCAAGCTGGTACTCGGCGGGCGGTATGTGGCGACCAAAGGCAGCGATGACGGCACCCGCGAGGGCGTGATCGCGCCGGTCGCCCGCATGGTCAGCCCGATCGGCACGCAATTCAGCCTGAGCTGGAACTCCCAGATCAATCGCTCCGACCGGTACGGCAATCAGCGCAGGAACGGCGTGACCTTCACCGTAATACAGCCCTTGCTACGCGGCGCGGGCCACGACGTGGCAACCGCGCCCGTCCGGCTGGCGCGCCTGATGGAACAGAACAATCGGCTGGGGCTGCAGGCCACGGTTTCCCGGACGGTCACCCGCATCATCCTTGCGTATCGCGACCTGCTGCGCACCCAGGAACAATTGACCATCGCCAGCGATTCCCTGGCCAGGTCCCGGCAACTGCTGGACATCAACAAGGCGCTGATCGCCGCCGGCCGCATGGCGCAATTCGAGATCATCCAGACAGAGGCGGACACCGCGAATCAGGAACTGGGGGTGGAAGAAGCTCGCAATCAGGTGGAGGCAAGCCGGCTGGCGTTGCTGCAATTGCTCGCGCTCGATTTGAGCAATCCCGTCAAGGCCAGCGACACCCCGAAAGCAGAACCCTTGCAGATCAACGAGCTGGAAGCGCAGCGACTCGCACTGGAACACCAACCGGACTATCTCAGCCAGGTCATCGCGGGAGAGCAGGCGGAAATCAATCTGACTGTGGCGCGCAACAACAGCCTGTGGGATGTCTCGTTGGTGGGCGGCGCGAATCAGGCGCGGGACCAGTTCAGTGGAGGATACGAGGGCCGCGCCAATCGGAATTGGCAAAGCTATGCCGGCATTCAGATCGAGGTTCCCATCGGCAACCCCGCCACGCGCCAAGGCGAAGTGCAGGCGAAAGTCAACGTGGACACCCAGGCTGTCCGCATCAAGGAAGCGCAACAGCAACTGGAGCGCGAGGTGGCAAATGCGATCCGCGATGTACGGTCGCGCTGGCGACAGTACGAGATTGCCGGGCGCGCACGCGACCTGTCGAGAAAGAAACTGGAGTTTGAACGCGAGAAGCTCCAGGCGGGCCGCTCCAGCAACTTTCAGGTGCTCAGCTTTGAAACCGACCTGCGCAACGCCGAAAATGCGCGGTTGAACGCCCTGATTGGTTATCTGAATGCGCAGACGGAATTGGATCAGCGGCTGGGCATGACGTTGAAGAGCTGGGATATCGCACTCAATGACTAAGTCTCGATTCGACTGGCAACGAACCGCCGCGATCGGTGCCGCCGCCGCGGCACTCTGCGGACTCGCCTTGGCCGCCTGGTCGCCCTGGCGCCCGGCCCCCCCGGCAACCGCGCCCGGAACGCATTGGCAACTGGTCCGGCCCGAACCGTTGACCCTGCGCCTGGGCTTGGTCGGACGGCTGGAGGCGGACATGACTCTGACCGTCAGCGCCCCCTTCGACGGCACCATCCAGGACAAGCGGATCACGGTGGGACAGCGTGTGGAGCGCGATCAGCTCCTGTACACCCTGGACACCGCCCAGCTGGACGTGCAGGTGCGCCAGGCGCTGGCGGAGCTGTTGAAGGCGAAGCGCGCCGTCCAGGATCTCGCAAGCTGGGAGAGTGGCCAGGAAGTGGGCCGCGCACGGCGCGCCGTGGCGACGGCGCGCATGGGCCTGGCCGATACCGAACGCAAGCTGGCCGAAACCAGAAGCCTACTGGATCGCGGCATCGTGCCTCGCATGGAAGTCGACGCGCTGGACCAGCAGGCGAGGCAACAGCGGCTGGACCTGGCGTCGGCGCAGGCCGAACTGACAAGCACGCTGGCGCGCGGCCAGGGCGAGAACCTCCAGATTGCCGATATGGAATTGACCAACGCCACCGCCAAACATGGCGATCTGGCGGCTGCCCGCGAACGGCGCACGATCAAGGCTCCCTTTGCCGGCGTCGCGGTGAACGTGCCCGGCCCCGCGACCGCCGCGCCGATGGCGCCGGTCCAGGTCGGCTCCCGCGTCACGCCCGGCCAACCGCTCATTGGCCTGGCCAGCGTCGAACACCTGAAGGCGATCGCCAAGGTCGACGAAGCGGACGTCAATCAACTGCGAGAGGGACTGCCCGTGGAAGTCAGCGGCGATGGCTTCGAGGGCCTTGTCCTGCAAGGAAGCATCTCGGCAGTGGGCCGGCAGTCCATCACCAACGACACGCAGGGCGTTGGCGCCTCTTACCTGGTCACCGTGAGCCTTCCCCTCTTGACCATCGAGCAGCAAGCTAAGGTACGGCTGGGAATGAGCGCCCGGCTGTCGATCATCACCTACCGGAACGATCAGGCCGTGGTCGTGCCCGCTGCAGCGCTGGCCCGCATTGGCGACGACCTGACGGTGGTTCACCGCGACACCGCAGAACAGCCAGGCCGCCGGATCGCCGTGACGGCAGGACGGGCTACTACCGCGGGCGTCGAAGTATTCGGCGTTCCTGCCGGCTACGTCGAAGTACCCGATGACGCCGAATGAACGAGACGTTAATCGCGGCGGCGCTTAGCACCATGCGAGAACATATTGTCGACTGAGCACATTGAATAATCCAAAAAAATTACTGACCCATTTAATATTGCCGTGCGATCTAAATAATTCCAGATAAGCGCCGTTATCAATTGAGGAATACCGCAACCGCATACGCCAGGCAGCATCTGGATATCGGACGATGTTCCTGCATTTGCGCGCCTCACCTATAAACTAGCAACTGGAATATAGAATGAAGAAAATCGTCGCACTCTCGCTTGGCATCCTTTTTGCAGGCGTTTCCCTGCCTGCCTCCGCCGGCAATTGGGTGATGTTGAATCCGGCCCCCGTCGTCAACACTCCCAACACCTACGTCAACAGCTCCAATTTCTTCGCGTCCTACACGCCGCCGGCCAACGCGGTCATCACGTATCTGTCGTGGGACCTGAGCCCGTACGGCAACGGCAATACCAGCGCGACCTACGAAATTTGCATGCTGCCGGGCACGTCGCGCTGCTTTGACGTCTCCAAGAATCTCCAGTCCCGCACGACTCACTTCGGTGGCTACAAGGCCTCCAGCTCCTTCATCGTCCGGGTCAAGCTCAATGGCGGCACCTACCCCGCCCAGCCCACGTATACGGGCAACCACATGATCTACGTGGAATGGGAGTAAATCCGCCTGTGGGATTCCCGGCGGAGCGCGTCCCGGCTCAGGCCTAGACGTCGTCTCCGCCGAGCGCCTGGTAAACCGTCACCTGGTTCACCAGGCGGTTCAACTGATTTTCGTCCCTGGCAATCTCCGCCGTGCGGCGCTTTTCCTGCGCGTCGAGCCAGTCCTTCAGCGGCACCGCACCCGCGCGGTATCTCACCTCGTACAGGCGCTCGGCCTCGCGCGCGGCGTGCAAGGACGCCTCCAGTTGTTCGGCCTGCAAGCGCAGCTGCGTGCGGTTGGACAATGCGGTTTCCACATCCGCCATCGCCTGATACAACGCCTGGCGGAATTTGACGACTCGCTCTTCGTAGTTTGTCTTGGAAATCTTGATGTTCAGCTGCATCTGATTCCATTGCAGGAACGGCAGCGTCAGCCCCACACCCAGCGAGGCGACCGGGTTTTGCAGCATATTCGACAGGGTCGGGCTCGCGCTGCCTATCGCGCCTGTCAATGTCACGGGCGGATAAAGGCTGGCGCGGCTGGCATCCACGTTCGCCAGCGCTTCGCGCAGGCGCAACTCCGCCGCGCGCAGATCAGGGCGGCGGCCCAGCAGATCGGCGGGCACGCCGGCGCGCGCCTCGGGCAGCGGGTACCGTGGGAGGCGAGTCGGGTCGGCCATGCTGCGATCGGGCGGGCCGTCAAACAGTATCGTCAGCGAATTGGTGAATTCCACGCGTTGCTGCACCAGCAAGGCATGCGCGGCCTGCTGGCTAGCCACGGCCTGCTCCGCCTCAGCCAGCTCAAGCGCCGACGCGCCGCCCGCCCGATACTGCGCACGCACCAGGTCTTGAGTGCGGCGGGCATAGGCGATGCTCTCTTCGCTGGTGGAGATGCGCTGATTGATGAACGCCGTCCGCCAATACAACGTGGCGGTGGTGCCAACCAACGAAAGCGCCGTCGATTCGCGGTCCTGTCCGGTAGCCAGCGCCTCCCATTGCGCGGCATCGCGCTGGCGCGACAGCTTGCCCCACAGATCGACTTCATAGCTGACGGTCAGCTCGACGCCATTGCTTCGAGAGATGGCCCGGTCCCCGTACAGGTTGCGGTTTTGACTCAGCTTGGCGGACGCGCCCGGTTGCGGTATCAGCTTGTCCTCGGCCAGGCCGGCCTGATACTGCGCGCGCCGTAGCCGGATCGCGGCGGCAGCCAGGTCGTTGTTGCGCGCCAGCGCCAGCTCGACCAGCCGGTTCAGTTCGGGATCGTTGAAATTGCGCCACCAGGCGCCGCCCTCGGCCAGCGCGCCAGCGGCGGACTCACCCGACGCCCGCGTCCAGGCCGCGGGTTCCCGGACCTCGGGTCGCTGGTAGTCGGTGCGCAGCAGGCCGCCACAACCCGACAGGGCCAGCAGCAGCGCCAACGCCGCCGGTTTGTGCATCATGGAAACTCTCATCGTCCTCATTCCCGGGCCAGGGCCTCTACGGGGTCCAGGCGCGCCGCGTTGCGCGCCGGCAGGTAGCCGAACAACACGCCGATCAGGGTGGAGCAGGTGAACGCCGCCACCATCGACGCCGAGGAATAAATCATGCGGAACGAGCCGCCCGTGGCCTTGGACACCAGCACGCCCAGCCCCAGCGACAGCGCGATGCCGACCATGCCGCCGATCAGGCAGACCAGCACGGCCTCGATCAGGAACTGCTGCATGATGTCGCCGCGCCGCGCGCCGACCGCCATGCGCACGCCGATCTCGCGGGTGCGCTCGGTAACGGACACCAGCATGATGTTCATGACGCCGATGCCGCCGACCATCAGCGAAATCAGCGCGATCATGGACACCAGCAGCGTCATGGTCGCCGTGGTGCGCTCGATGGTCTTGCGCACGGCGTCCGTGTTGAACACGAAGAAATCCTTGGTCACGTGCCGGCGCGTCAGCACCTGCACGATGGCCTTCTCGGCGGCGACCGGCGGCACGTCGTCCTTGACCCGCACCGTGATGCTGCGCAGATGGCGCTGGCCCAGCACGCGCGACAGCGCCGTGGTGTAGGGAATCCAGACGTTCAGCGTCTCGTTGCTGCCGAATACCGTGTCCTTTTTCTGCGTCACGCCGATCACGCGCGCCGGCATCGAGCCCAGGAAGATCACCTGGCCGATCGGGTCGGTATGCGAGCCGAACAGCTTGCGGCGCGTGCTGTCGTCGATCACGACCTCCTGGGCGCGGCGCGCCACGGCGGTCTCGTCGAAGAACTTGCCCTGGGCCAGCTTGAATGCGCGCACGCGGAAGAACTGCTCGCCCACGCCCTGGATCGAGCCGTTGACCGAGACATTGCGATAGCGCACCGTGCTGGTGGTGCCGACTTCCGGCGTCACGCTGTCGACGTAGCTCTCGCGCGCCAGCGCATCGGCGTCCGACGGCAGCAGGGTATGGATCTGCGCCGCCTTCTCGTCGCCGAAGTCCTTGCCGGGGAAGACCTCGACGGTGTTGGTGCCGATCTCGGCGATGTCGTCCATGATCTTGCGCCGCGAACCCTCGCCCAGCGCCACCACCGACACCACGGCGGCGATGCCGATGATGATGCCCAGCATGGTCAGCGAGGTGCGCAGACGGTGCGCGTTCATGGCCAGCAGCGCCATGCGCAGCGCTTCGCCGCAGCGATCCAGATAGGCCTGCCAGCCGGGCCGGCGCGGCATGGCCGCCGGCGCCTCGCGCTCGGCCTCGCGCCGCGGGGCATCGGGATTGCGGCGGTCGGACACGATCTCGCCGTCGCTGATCTCGATGATGCGCTGGGCATGGCGGGCCACGTTCATGTCGTGCGTGACCAGAATGATGGTGTGGCCGGCGGCATTCAGCTCTTCCAGGATGCGCAGCACTTCCTGGCCGGTGTGCGTGTCCAGCGCGCCGGTCGGCTCGTCGGCCAGGATGATCTCGCCGCCGTTCATCAGCGCCCGCGCGATGCTGACGCGCTGCTGCTGGCCGCCCGACAGCTGGCCGGGGCGGTGATCGGTACGGTCGCCCAGGCCCAGGCGCCCGAGCAATTCGCCGGCGCGCTGGTGGCGCGCCTCGCGCCGCTTGCCGGCGTAGACCGCCGGCACTTCCACGTTGCCCGTCGCGCTCAGGTCCGCCAGCAGGTGGTAGCGCTGGAAGATGAAGCCGAAGTGCTCGCGGCGCAATTCGGCCAGCTCGTCGGGGTCGAGTTCGCCGGTGCTGCGCCCGCTCACGCGGTAGTCGCCGCTGGTGGGGCGGTCCAGGCAGCCCAGGATATTCATCAGCGTGGACTTGCCCGAGCCGGACGCGCCGACGATGGCCACCATCTCGCCGGCCTCGATGGTCAGGTCGACGTTCTTGAGCACCGCGATGGTCTGCTCGCCCGCCGGGAACTCCCGGCGCACGCCAGACAGGGAAATCAGGGGACTGCCCATGATCAATGGCCCGCGACCGAATCGACCGTGACCACGCGCTCGCCGGGCTGCAGCCCTTCCAGCACCTCGGCGCGCACATTGTTGTTCATGCCGATGCGCACCTGGCGCTCCTCGGTCTTGTTGTCCTTGCCGACCACGCGCACGGCGTAGCGCCCATCCTGGCCGCGCTTGCCCAGCGCCGAGGACGGCACCACGATGGCGTCCTTGGCCTCGCCGCGCACGATGAAGACCTGCGCCGTCATGGAGATGCGCAGCCGCTCGTCGGGATTGGGCACGTCGAACAGGCCGTTGTAGTAGATCGCCGCGCTGGTCGCGCTGCCGGAGGCGGACGTCAGTGACGCCGTCGTCTCGTCCTTCTGGATCGAGTCCGGCGCCGGCTCCACCGCGCGCAGCGTGGCGTGATAGCGCTCGTCCGGCTCGCCCAGGATGGTGAAGTACACCGGCAGGCCGGGCTTGACGCGGGTGACGTCGGCTTCGGATATCTGCGCCTTGATGGTCATGGTGGCCACGTTGGCGACCTTGATGATCGTGGGCGCGCTCTGCATGGAGTTGACGGTCTGCCCCTGCTTGGTGATCACGGCCACCACCACCCCGTCGATGGGCGAGACGATGCGCGTATAGCCCAGGTTGACCTTGGCGATGTCCACGTCGACCTCGGCCTGCACGATCTGGGCGTCCAGCGAGGCGATCTCGGCGCGCGTCACGGCCAGCGTGGCCTCGGCCGACTCGAAGGACTCGCGCGAGCTGGCGTCGGCCGCCAGCATCTGGCGCTGGCGGCGATAGGCCAGCTCGGACTGCTTGAGCGTGGCGACCTTGGCCGTGCGGGCGGCGCGGCGCATTTCCAGCGCGGCCTGCTTGTTGCGCAGCTCGTTCTGCTGGGTCATGTCGTCGATTTCGGCCACCAGCTGGCCCTTCTGGACGCGATCGCCCAGCGCGACCTTCAGCGACTTGAGCTGGCCGGACACCTGGGCGCCGACGCTGACTCGCTCGATGGCGTCGATGGTGCCGCTGGCCAGCACGCTGTCCTCCAGGTCGGCGCGTGTGACCTCGGCGGACGCGAAGGTCGGCGGCGGGGGAGACGACAGGAATGCCGCATGCACGCCGTAGGCCACGACCAGCAGGACGCCGGCGATCAGGCCGTAGCGCGCGAGCTTGCTGCGAGGCTGCTTCATCTTCATATTGCCGCCGTCCCGGAACGGAGGGCGCGCCCCGGCAGGGAACGGCAGGCGCATGCGGTGCGCAGGGCGGATGATACGTGGGCGTTGCGGTTCATTGATCCTGGCTTCCTTATGTCCCCCACATCCTAAACACATCGGGCATCCAAAGAACCGGCAATGTGTCTCAAAAGGGTGAAGATCGGTAAAGCCGCCCGCCCGGCCTGTTTTGCGGGGCCGCCGGCCCCGCCGGATTGTTCCGTTGCGAGAACGATACAGCCTGGACGGCGCGCCCGGCGGCCCGGCGGCCCATGGCCTTGCCGCGAACGTGCCGCCATCTTGCGCGCACCTGCCGCCTAACGGCGCGACTTGGCCGCTAGATGGCTCCTATCTTGTTACGCATCTGACAAAGTATTTGCGGCAGCGCAAAACATCCTCGCCTCGACATAGCGCGACGATGCCGACAGAATGAATCCAAGTTACGCCGTGTCTACCTCTCATCGCTCCCCCTCCTCCAAGCCTGTTTCCCCGGAATTTTCCGGGGCGGCGCTGCTTTGCCTGCTGGCCATGATGAACCATGTGGCCCTGACCGGCGGGCGCATCACCGTGTCCCTGACCGCGCTGCAGATGGGCTTGTCGACCTTCAAGGTCGGCACGCTGGTGGCGGTGTTCGCCGTGCTGCCCATGCTGTTCTCGGTACGCGCCGGCCGCTGGGTGGACCGGGTCGGCGTGCAGCGCCCGCTGATCATCGGCACGGCGCTGGTCGCCGTCGGCACGGCGCTGCCCTTCATTTCCCAGACCCAGGCGGCGCTGCTGATCGCCTCCTGTTCGATTGGCATCGGCTTCATGCTGCACCAGGTCGCCACCCAGGACCTGCTCGGCCACGCCGAACCCACGCAACGGCTGCGCAACTTCTCCCTGATGTCGCTGGCGCTGGCCGGCTCGGGCTTTTCCGGGCCGCTGATCGCGGGGCTGGCGATCGACCATCTGGGCACGCGGCTGGCCTTCGGGCTGCTGACGCTGGGTCCGCTGCTGTCGGCTGGCGGCCTGTACCTGCTGCGGCGCCAGCTCGCCGCGATCAACTCCCAGCTGCTGGCCGGCGCCAAGGAAGCCGAGCGCCGCCGCGTGACCGAACTGTTGGCGGTGCCGGCCCTGCGCCGCATCCTGATGGTCAACACCATCCTGTCCGGCGCCTGGGACACGCATCTGTTCGTGGTGCCCATCTTCGGCGTGGCGATCGGTCTGTCGGCCACCACCATCGGCATCATATTGGCGTCGTTCGCGGCGGCAACCTTCGTCATCCGGCTGGTATTGCCGCTGATCCAGCGCCGGGTCCGTTCCTGGACCCTGGTGCGCGCGGCCATGGCCACGGCGGCCGTGGACTTCCTGCTTTACCCGCTGTTCAGCGACGTTAGCGTGCTGATCGTGCTGTCATTCATCCTGGGGCTTGCGCTGGGATGCTGCCAACCGAGTATGCTTGCATTGCTGCACCAGCACTCCCCGCCCGGCCGCGCGGCCGAAGCCGTGGGCCTGCGCATGGCGCTGATCAACGGATCCCAGGTGTCGCTGCCGCTCACGTTCGGCGCGCTCGGCTCGGTGATCGGGGTCGCGCCGCTGTTCTGGGCCTATTCGGTGGCCCTGATGGCGGGAGGCTGGGCGAACCGCAATCCGCCGCTCGAAACCGACGCCAAACCGTAACCATGCAGTCCCCCGCCACTCAAGACGCCGGCGTTTCCGGCGCCAGCCTGCCTTTCCGGCTCTGGACCCGTGAAGAGCGCCAGGCCTCGCTGGACGAGGCGTTGCGCCACTGGCGCAAGGGCGAGGACGTGTGGGTCTATGGCTACGGCTCGCTGATCTGGCGCCCGGATTTCGCCTTCGAGGAACGGCGGCTGGCCACGCTGCACGGCCATCACCGGGCGCTGTGCCTGTGGTCCCGGGTCAATCGGGGCACGCCGGAATGCCCCGGACTAGTGTTCGGCCTGGACCGGGGCGGCTCCTGCCGCGGCGTGGCCTACCGGCTGGCCGGCGACCAGGTGCCCGACTATTTCCCGGCGCTGTGGGACCGCGAGATGTCCACCGGCGCCTATCTGCCGCGCTGGATCAACTGCAGCACCGAGGCCGGACAGGTCCGTGCCCTGGTCTTCGTCATGAACCGCGACAACCCGGCCTACATCCGCGCCCTGCCCGAGCCGGAGCTGCTGGCCATCGTGCGCCGGGCCTCCGGCCGCTACGGCCCCTGCACCGAATACGTGGTGCAGACCGCCCAGGCGCTGCGCGCGGCGGGCATCCATGATTCCCGGCTGGACGCCATCGCCCGCCGCCTGGAAGCCGACAGCCACGCGCTGCCCGAGACGGCCTGACGGCGGCCCGGACACGCCGGCGCGACGCAATCCGGCAACAGGCGCCGGACAGGCCGGCTCCCGCCTGCGCCCGATATGAGCAAGCCCTGCGCAGGGTCAATAGGGGAGCGCCCGCCCGGGCGGTATAAACTCCCTGTCATCAACGCTGAATCAAAGTCCCATGTCCGTCTCCGATCTGCGTCAAAGCTACGAAAAGAACGTCTTGCTGGAAAGCCAGGCCAGCGCTTCGCCGCTGGAACAGTTTTCCCGCTGGTTCGACGAGGCCCAGGCCGCCAAGGTGCCCGAACCCAATGCCATGACACTGGCCACGGTCGACGCCAGCGGCCAGCCCAGCGCGCGCATCGTCCTGATCAAGGGCTACGATGAGCGCGGCTTCACCTTCTTCACCAACTACGAATCGCGCAAGGGCACGGACCTGCTGGCCGAGCCGCGCGCCTGCCTGCTGTTCTTCTGGCAGCCGCTGGAACGCCAGGTGCGCATCGAGGGCGTGGTGGAAAAGGTCGCGCCCGAGGAATCCGACGCCTATTACCACAGCCGGCCCGCCGGCTCGCGGATCGGCGCCTGGGCCTCGCGCCAGAGCCAGCCCATCACGCGCGAAGAACTGGAAGCCCGCGAGCAGGAATTCCGCGCCCGCTACGGCGACCAGCCGCCGCGCCCGCCGCACTGGGGCGGCTACCGCCTGAAACCCACCGCCTTCGAATTCTGGCAGGGCCGCCCGTCGCGCCTGCACGACCGCCTGCGCTACGTCCCCGACGGCGCCGGCTGGAAGATCGAACGCCTATCGCCGTAGAGGCCCCCCCGAGCGCTGCGCGCTTCCCCCAGGGGCGCAGCTGCGGACCGGCGGAGCCGGATCCGCGCTGCCCCGATAAGGGTGGCGCCGCCGTGAACTTACATGACTGTTTCCAAGCCTGACTTCGACGCCGCCTTCTTCCGCACCGCATTGGGACGCTACGCCACCGGCGTGACGGTGGTCACCGCCGCCGACGCCGATGGCGCGCCCATCGGGCTGACGGTCAGCTCCTTCAACTCGGTGTCGCTGAATCCGCCGCTGGTGCTGTGGAGCCTGTCCGGCGGCTCGTCGTCGCGGGAAGCCTTCGAGCGCTGCGATCGCTACGTCGTCAATGTGCTGAGCGCCCACCAGATCGCGCTGGCGCGCCGCTTCGCCACCGGCAGGACGCCCGACCGCTTCAACGGCCTGACCGTGGCGCGGGCGCCGGGCGGCACGCCGATGCTGGACGGCGGCTGCGCCGCCTGGTTCGAATGCCACAACCGCAGCCGCTACGTCGAAGGCGATCACGTCATCATGGTCGGCGAAGTCGAGCGCTGCGGCCACAGCGGCGAGCCGCCGCTGGTCTTCCATGCCGGCGGCTTCGACCTCACCCCCGCCGGCGCCCACGCCGCCAGGAAAACGCCATGACGACCCGCCGCTCTCGCGCACAGGCATTGTCCGCCGCCGGAGCCCGCCGATGAGCGCCGACATCGACTGCGTCGTGATCGGCGCGGGCGTGGTCGGCCTGGCGATCGCGCGGGCCCTGGCGCTGCGCGGACGCGAGGTGCTGGTGGCAGAAGCCACCGAGGCCATCGGCACCGGCACCAGCTCGCGCAACTCCGAAGTCATACACGCCGGCATCTATTACCCGGCCGGCAGCCTGAAAGCCCGGCTGTGCGTGCGCGGCAAGCATCTGCTCTACGCCTATTGCGCCGAGCGCGGCGTGCCGCACAAGCGCCTGGGCAAGCTGATCGTGGCCACCGACACGGCCCAGGCGGCCCAGCTGGAGGACATCGCCCGGCGCGCGCGCGCCAACGGCGTGGACGACCTGCAATACATTTCCGGCGAAGAGGCCATGCGGCTGGAACCGGCGCTGCGCTGCACCGCCGCGCTGCTGTCGCCATCCACCGGCATCGTCGACAGCCATGCCCTGATGCTGTCCTACCAGGGCGACGCCGAGAACGCCGGCGCGCAGTGCGTGTTCCACACGCCGCTGGAATCCGGGCGCGTGCGGCCCGAGGGCGGCTTCGAGCTGCGATTCGGCGGCGCCGACGCGATGCGCCTGAGCTGCAACACCCTGATCAACGCGGCCGGCCTGCAGGCGCCGGCGCTGGCGCGCCGCATCGACGGCGTGCCGGCCGCCAGCATCCCCGCCAGCTACCTGTGCAAGGGCAGCTATTTCACGCTGTCCGGCCGCGCGCCGTTCTCGCGGCTGATCTACCCCGTTCCGCAGCACGCCGGCCTGGGCGTGCACCTGACGCTGGACCTGGGCGGTCAGGCCAAGTTCGGTCCCGACACCGAGTGGGTCGACAGCGAGGACTACACCCTGGACCCGGCCCGCGCCGACGTGTTCTACGAGGCGGTACGCAGCTACTGGCCCGCCCTGCCCGACCACGCGCTGGCGCCCGGCTACACTGGCATCCGCCCGAAGATCTCCGGCCCGCGCGAGCCGGCCGCCGATTTCATGATCGCCGGCCCCGCCGACCACGGCGTGCCCGGCCTGGTCAATCTGTTCGGCATAGAATCCCCCGGCCTGACGTCCAGCCTGGCCCTGGCCGACGAAACCCTGGCGCGCCTGGCTGCCGCCTGATCCGACCTTCCTTTCATCCACGCATCCTCCAGACCATGCAGCACAACGACTACATCCTGACCCTGTCCTGCCCCGACCGCACGGGCATCGTGTATCGCGTCAGCGGTTTGTTGTTCGAACTGGGCTGCAACATCCTGGATTCCCAGCAATTCGGCGACGACGAAACCGGCCGCTTCTTCCTGCGCGTGCACTTCGACCTGCCGTCGGACATCCAGCCCGATGCGCTGCGCGCGCGCCTGGACACGCTGTCGGCCGAGTTCGGCATGGACCTGCAACTGCACGACGCCCGCCGCAAGGCGCGCCTGCTGATCATGGTCAGCAAGCAGGGCCACTGCCTGAACGACCTGCTGTTCCGCGTGCACAGCGGCCAGCTGCGCGCCGAAGTCGCGGCCATCGTCTCCAACCACAACGACTACGCGCCGCTGGCGGCCACCTACGGCATCCCCTTCCACCACCTGCCCGTCACGCCCGACACCAAGGCGCAGCAAGAACAGCAGGTGCTGGACCTGGCGGCCCGCGAGCACATCGACCTGGTGGTGCTGGCCCGCTACATGCAGATCCTGTCGGCGGACATGTGCCGCGCGCTGAACGGCCGCGCCATCAACATCCACCACAGCTTCCTGCCCAGCTTCAAGGGCGCGCGCCCCTATCACCAGGCGCACGCGCGCGGCGTGAAGATCATCGGCGCGACGGCCCACTACGTGACCTCGGACCTGGACGAAGGCCCCATCATCGACCAGGACATCGAACGCGTGGACCACACCATGACGGCCGCCGATCTGACCCAGGTGGGCAGCGACATCGAATCGCTGGTGCTGTCGCGCGCGGTGCGCAGCCACGTCGAACACCGCATCCTGCTGAACCGCAACAAGACCGTCGTCTTCCGCTGATCGCGCGGATCCGGCCGGCGGCGGCCTTGCCCTTCCGGCCCTGCCCTAGCCCGCTTCAGGCCGCAACGTCGGCATGCGCGCCATCACCAGCCGCATCGCGCTTTCCTGCAACGGCGTGCGGCCCCCGGCCGGCCAGATCGCCTGACTGACCGAGCGCGCCTCGTGCTCGAAGCCGATGAAGCGCGTGCCGGCCAGCCCGCTGCGCGACAGGCAGGCCGGCACGATCGCCACCCCCAGCCCCTGCGACACCAGCGCGGCCACGCTCAGCCAGTGACGCACCTCGTGCCGCACCAGCGGCGTGAAGCCGGCCGTCACGCACAGCGACAGCACCGTCTCGTAATAGCTGGGCGAGGCCGCGCGCGCGAAGAACACGAAGTCCTCGCCGGCCAGCTCGACCAGCGCCAGGCTGCCGCGCCGCGCCAGCGCATGGCCGGACGGCAGGCAGACGACGAAGGGTTCCGCCACCAGGTCCTGCGCCTGCACGCCTTCGGGTAACGGGTTGGCGTGGATGAAGCCCAGGTCCAGCTCGCCGCGATGCACGGCCTCGATCTGGTCATGGGAATTCAGCTCGGCCAGCACGTGCTCCACCTCCGGCAGCTCGGCCCGCATGGCCGCCAACAGCGCCGGCAGGCCGCGGTACAGCATCGAACCGACGAAGCCGATGCGCAGCCGCCCGCGCAGCCCGGCATCGACGCGCCGCACCAGCACGCGCACGTCCTCGGCCTGCCGCAGCAGCGCCTGAGCCTCGCGGTACAGCACCTTGCCCGCCTCGGTCAGCGCCACCTGGCGGCTGGTGCGCTCCAGCAGGCGCGCCCCCACGCCCTGCTCCAGCTGGCGGATGGCATAGCTGAGCGGCGGCTGGGAAATATGCAGCCGCGCCGCCGCACGGCCGAAATGCCGCTCCTCGGCCACGGCGATGAAATAGCGCAAGAGGCGCGGTTCCAGGTCCATCGCCTGTCTCCCATCATCAATATTTTTTTTGGATCAATCCAGACAAATCAAGTATTTGCATAGATTAATCCAGCCGCGCACCATGCAGCATCCCTCCGCTGCCCAGGACCGCCCCATGGACACCGCCATGCCTGCCCCGCCGACCGCCGCCACGCCCGTGCCCGATTCGCGCGGCCTGAACCTGTTTCGCGCCGATCCCTACGCGGCCGCGCTCAGCCGCCTGTACCTGCCTGCGGCGCTGCACGCGCACCTGCTGCCGCACCTGGACCGGCTGGGCGCGCTGGCCGGCGGCCGCATGGACGAGCTGGCCGCCGACGCCGACAGGCATCCGCCCACGCTGTCGGTGCGCAACCGCGCCGGGGCCGACGAATCCCGCATCGACAAGCACCCGGCCTACGTCGAGCTGGAGCGCCTGGCCTACAGCGAATTCGGCCTGGCCGCGCTGTCGCATCGCGGCGGCGCGCTGGGCTGGCCCGAGCCCATGCCGGCAGCGGCCAAGTACGCGCTCAGCCATCTGTTCGTGCAGGCCGAGTTCGGCCTGTGCTGCCCGGTCAGCATGACCGATTCGCTGGCGCGCACGCTGCGCAAGTTCGGCGCGCCGGAACTCGTCGACAAGGTGCTGCCGCAGGTCACGAGCCTGGACTTCGACAGCCTGCGCCAGGGCGCCATGTTCATGACCGAGCAGGGCGCGGGCTCCGATGTCAGCGCCACCGAGGTCGTGGCCGAGGCGCGGCCGGACGGCAGCTGGCGTCTTAGCGGCGACAAGTGGTTCTGCTCCAACCCCGACGCCGGCTTCGCCATGGTGCTGGCGCGCAGCGAGACGCAGCCCGGCCTGAAGGGCGTGTCGCTGTTCCTGCTGCCGCGCGAGCTGGACGACGGCAGCCGCAACCGCTACCGCATCCTGCGGTTGAAGGACAAGCTCGGCACCCGCTCCATGGCCAGCGGCGAGATCCGCCTGGAAGGCGCCACCGCCTGGCTGGTGGGCGAGCGCGGCCGCGGCTTCAAGCAGATGGCCGACATGATCAACAACTCGCGCCTGTCCAACGGCATGCGCGCGGCCGGCCTGATGCGCCGCGCCGTCACCGAGGCGGTCTACTTCTCGCAGCAGCGCCGCGCCTTCGGCCAGCGCCTGATCGACATGCCGCTGATGCGCCGCCAGTTGGCCAAGATGACGGTCTGGGCCGAGCAGGCCCGCAGCGTGATGTTCCAGACGGCGCGCGCGCTGGCCGAGGCCGACCAGGGCCGCGCGGACCCGGCGCTGGCGCGCATCCTGACGCCGCTGATCAAGTTCCGCGCCTGCCGCGACGCCCGCAAGGTCACCGGCGACGCGATGGAGGTGCGCGGCGGCTGCGGCTACATCGAGGAATGGACCGAGCCGCGCCTGGTGCGCGACGCGCACCTGGGCTCGATCTGGGAAGGCACCAGCAACATCGTCGCGCTGGACGTACTGCGCGCCATCAACCGCGAAAACTCGCTGCCGGCCCTGCGCCGCCACGTCGACCGGCTGCTGGCCGAAGGCGTGCCGTGCACGGACGCGCTGGCCGCCACGCAGCAGGACGCCATCGAGCGCAGCTTCGCGTTCGCCGCCATGGCGGCCGAGGGCAACCGCGCGGAACTGGCGCGGCAGGCGGCGACGCTGCTGTATCACGCCGTGTCCATCGCCGCCCTGCGCCGGGAAGCCCGCGAGCCGGGCCTGGAAACGCGCGCGGTCCTGGCCGACCTGGTGTTGCGGCATCGCCTGGCCGCGCGCGACCCGTATTCGGCGCCCGCGAACGAAAGCGCCGACTGCGCCGCCATCCTGCAATACGCGCTGTAGCACCGCGCGCCCACGACGCCGGCGGCACAGCCGGCGCGCCACCACAATGGAGACAACCATGAAACGCCTGCTCATCCCGCTGCTGCTGGCCAGCGCCACGCTCACCGCCGCCGCGCCAGCGTCCGCCGCCGACGCCTACCCCACGCGTCCCGTCACGCTGGTCGTGCCCTTCCCGCCCGGCGGCCCGACCGACGCGATGGCGCGCCGCCTGGCCGAAAAGCTCAGGCAGCCGCTGAACCAGAACGTCATCGTCGAGAACCGCGCCGGCGCCGGCGGCAACATCGGCTCGGAATATGTGGCGCACGCCAAGCCCGACGGCTACACCATCCTGTTCGGCACCTCCGGCCCGCTGGCGATCAACATCAGCCTGTACAAGAACCAGGGCTATGACCCCGAGAAAAGCTTCGCGCCCGTCATCCGCATCGGCCACCTGCCCAACATCCTGGTGGTTCATCCCTCGGTACCGGCGACCAACGTGCAGGCGCTGATCGCCTACGCCAAGCAGCACCCGGACAAGCTCAGCTACGCCTCGTCGGGCAACGGCGCGTCCTCGCACCTGGCCGGCATCCTGTTCAACCAGATGGCCGGCACGCAGATCATGCACATCCCGTACAAGGGCACCGGCCCGGCGCTGAACGACCTGCTCGGCGGCCAGGTATCCATGTCCTTCACCGACATCCTGACGGCGCTGCCCCACATCAAGGCCGGCAAGCTGCGCGCCATCGGCCTGGCCAGCGCGCAGCGCTCGGACGCGCTGCCCGACCTGCCCACCATTTCGGAACAGGGGCTGAATGGCTATGACGTCAGCGTGTTCTTCGGCATCGTGGCGCCCAAGGACACGCCGGCCGCGACGGTGAACCAGCTCAACCAGGCGTTCCGCGCGGCGCTGGCGGACCCCGACGTGAAACAGGCGCTGCAAAGCCAGGGCATCGTTGCGGCGCAGGACCAGAGTCCGGCCGCGCTGACGGGCTTCATCGCCGAGGAAGTGCCCAAATGGCGCGCGCTGATCAAAAGCGCCAACGTCTCTATAGATTGAGCCCCCCCGAGCGCTGCGCGCTTCCCCCCAGGGGGCGCAGCTGCGGACCGGCGGAGCCGGATCCGCGCTGCCCCGATCTTGGGACAGCCGCTGGGTGCGGAGCGCCGGGGGTGTGGCGGCAGGCGCATGACGCATCTGCTCCCCAGGGAAGCAACACTGACCACGAACCAGCGAGTACCTATGTTCCCCAAGCTTTCCGACGCCGGCGCGCTTGCCGGCTGCACGGTGATCGACCTGTCCCGCGTGCTGGGCGGTCCGTATTGCACGCAGATTCTTGCCGACCACGGCGCCGACGTGCTCAAGATCGAGCCGCCGGGCGGCGACGAAACTCGGGGCTGGGGGCCGCCGTTCCTGGGCGAGACGGCGTCCTACTTCATCGGCGTGAACCGCAACAAGCGCGGCATGGCGCTGGATCTGTCGCTGCCGGCGGGCCAGGAGCTGCTGCGCGCGCTGCTGGCCGACGCCGACGTGCTGGTCGAGAACTTCAAGCCCGGCACGCTGGAGAAATGGGGCTTGGGCTACGAGACGCTGAGCCAGGCGTTCCCGAAGCTGATCCATTGCCGCGTCAGCGGCTTCGGCGCCGACGGGCCGCTGGGCGGCCTGCCGGGCTACGACGCCTGCGCCCAGGCCATGTGCGGCCTGATGAGCGTGAATGGCGAGGCCGATGGCGAAGCCACCCGCGTCGGCCTGCCCGTGGTGGACATGGTCACCGGCCTGAACGCGGCCGTGGCGGTGCTGCTGGCGCTGAACGAGCGCGCGCGCAGCGGCCTGGGGCAGTTCCTGGACATCACGCTGTACGACTGCGCGCTGTCGCTGCTGCACCCGCACGCGCCCAACTATTTCTACAGCGGCAAGACGCCGGCCCGCAGCGGCAATGCGCATCCCAACATCGCGCCCTATGAAACGCTGCCCACCGCCAGCGGCCCGATCTTCCTGGCCGTGGGCAACAACCGCCAGTTCGCGCAGTTGGCCACCGCGCTGGGCGCGCCCGAACTGGCGCGAGACCCGCGCTACGCGGCCAACGCCGACCGGCTGGCCAACCGCCAGTCCTTGCGCGACGCCCTGTCGGCGCTGCTGGCGACGCACGAGGCCGCTGCGCTGGCGGACCGGCTGCTGCGCGCGGGCGTGCCCGCCGCCGCCGTGCAGACCGTGGACCAGGCCCTGGCCCATCCGCATACCCGCCATCGCGGCATGCTGCTGGAACAGGGCGACTACCGGGGCGTGGGCTCGCCGATCAAGCTGTCGCGCACGCCCGCCAGGCTGCGCAGGCTGCCGCCGGCGCTGGGCGGCCTGGAACCAGAGGCCGGCTAGCGGCGCGGCGCAGGGCCGCGTGCGCGGCTCGCCTAGCCGCCCTGCGCCAGGCCTTCGCGGCGCGGAGCCGCGCCGCCCTGCAAGCCGTCCGGCCCGATCACGATGCCGTGGATGCCGCTGGGAAACTCGGTGATGCGCAGCGGATGCCCCATCGCTTCCAGCGCGGGCGCCAGCGCCTCCAGCGCCGTGCCCTTTTCCAGTTCGGTATCCTTGTTGCGGCTGCCCATGTTGGGCAGCGAGATCGCGGCCTGGATGTCCAGGCCCCAATCCAGCACGCCCACCAGCGTCTTGGCCACGTAGTTGATGATGGCGCTGCCGCCCGGCGAGCCGACCACCATGTAAGGCTTGCCGTCGCGCAGCACGATCATGGGCGCCATGGCGCTGCGCGGGCGCTTGCCCGGTTCGATGCGGTTGGCCACAAGCCGGCCCTCGGGATCCTTGAACGACGACGAGAAATCGGTCATCTCGTTGTTAAGCAGGAAGCCGCGCACGAAGATCTTGCTGCCGAACTCGTTCTCGATGGTGGTGGTCATGCTGATCGCGTCGCCGCGCGCGTCGACGGCCACCAGGTGGCTGGTGGACGGCTGTTCCAGCGCCGCGTCGCGGCCCAGGCCCAGCAGCTTGCCCTCGGGGTCGCCGGGCAGCGCGACCTTCATGCTGCGGTCCGGCTGGATCAGCGCGCCGCGCGCGCGCAGATAGGCGGGATCGAGCAGCGCGCGCACCGGCACCTTCACGAAGTCGGGATCCGCCACGTAGAAATCGCGGTCCGCGAAGGCCAGCCTGCCGGCCTCCGCGAAGTAGTGCACGGCCTGCGCGCTATTGGGCGCGTAGCGGGACATGGGGTACTGCTCCAGCTCGCCCAGCATCTGCAACACCGCCAGCGGACCGCTGCTGGGCGGCGCCATGCCGCACAGCTCGTAGCCCCGGTACGCGCCGCAGACCGGCTCGCGACGCTTGGCCTGATAGCCCGCCAGGTCGTCCAGACTCAGATCGCCGGGCTTGGCGTGACCGTGCACGGCCGCGACGATATCGCGCGCGATCGCGCCACGGTAGAAGGCGTCGGCGCCGCGCGCCGCGATCTCGCGCAGCGTTTGGGCGAACTCGGGATTCTTCAGCACATGCCCCACCGGCCAGGGCTGGCCGTCGGGCGCGTAGAAATAGGCCGCGGCGGCCGGCTGCTTCGGCAGCGCCTTGTTGCCGGCCAGCAGCGCGTGCAAGCGAGGCGATACCGGAAAGCCCTGCTCGGCCAGGCGGATGGCCGGCGCGAACAGGTCCGCCCAGGGCAGCTTGCCGTGCTCCTTGTGCGCCAGCTCCAGCCCGCGCAGCAGTCCCGGCGTGGCCACGGCCATGCCGTTGTTGACGGACTGCGCGAAGGACAAGGGCTTGCCGTCGGCATCAAGGAAGCGGTCCTGGCGAGCGGCCGCCGGCGCGGTTTCACGGGCATCGTAGGTCAGGACGCGCTTTTTCCCCGCCGAGTACAGCACCAGGAAAGCGCCGCCGCCGATGCCGGAGGACTGCGGCTCGACCAGGTTCAGCACCAGCTGCGCGGCGATGGCCGCATCCACGGCGCTGCCGCCAGCCCGCAGCATTTCGTCGCCCGCGCGCGTGGCCCAGGGATTGGCCGACACCATCATGAAATGCGGCGCGCGCACCAGCTCGCGTTCGGCATAGCCCGTCGCCGCCTCGGGATTCCGGTCCGCCGCCTGCGGGCCGCGCGCCCACGCGGCGGGCGGGGCTGACACGCCGGCGGCGATAAGGACGGCGGCAAGAACGGCGCGAACGGGCAAGGGCATGGCGGACTCCGGCTGGAAACGGTGGGCGTGGCAGCCCCCAATGATATTCAAATCCGCCAAGGGCGCGGCCGGGGCGCCCTGCAGGCATCCGGCATAGAATCCCGGTTCCGGCACTGCCCGCTCTTCCCGCTTTTCGCGTCATGCGCCTGCGTCACATCGAGATTTTCGAAGCCATCCGCCGCACCGGTTCACTGACCGAGGCCGCGGCCGCGCTGCACATTTCCCAGCCCGCCGCCAGCAAGCTGCTGGCGCATGCCGAGGCCCAGCTGGGTTTCAAGCTGTTCGAGCGCGTCAAGGGCAGGCTGGTGGCCACGCGCGAGGCCGAGATCCTGACGCCCGAGGTGGCGCGGCTGAACCAGGACCTGAACAGCGTGCGCCGGCTGGCGGCCAGCCTGCGCGACCGGCCGCACGGCCATCTGCGGCTGGGCAGCGCGCCGGCGCTGGGGCTGGGCCTGTTGCCCGGCGTGGTGCGCGCCAGCCGCGACGCGCATCCCGGCGTCACCTTCGACCTGCATACCTACCATAGCGCCGAGCTGGTCCAGGGGCTGCTGACGCGCGAGCTGGACGCCATCGTCACCTTCGACACCAATGACTATCCCGGCCTGACCCGCATCGGCCTGGGCCAGACCGAACTGGTGCACCTGAGCCTGGATCCGGGAGCGGGTCCGCTGCGCCTGGCCGACTTGCCGCCGGACCACGCGCTGATCGTGCTGGACGCGCGCGACGCCGCCGGCGCGCTGCTGCAGCTGGCGCTGGACGCGCAAGGCGTGGAGGTGAACCCCGCGATCCAGGTGAAGACGCACTACATGGCCTGCGCGCTGGTGGAGGCCGGCTGCGGCGATGCGATCGTCGACGCCATCACCGCCAGTGCGCTGCTGCGGCCGGGCATGCACCTGCGCCGGCTGGAACCCGCGCTGCGCGTGCCCATCAGCATCATGATGCGCAACCAGGACCCGATGTCGGCCCTGCACCGCGACCTGATCGAACGGTTGCGCGCGGCCTGCGACACGCAGCTGGCGCGCCTGACCGAAGCCTGATCGCGGGCGCGCCGCCATCGCGACGCCAGGACTGGCCGCAATGAAAACGGGCGCCCCAGGGCGCCCGTGCAAACCCGGGACCGGCCCGGCCGGTCCCTGCGTCAAGCCGTCAGTCCAGCTTGATGTTCTGCTTCTTCACGACGTCCTTCGCCCAGTCGTACTGTTCCTTGATTTCCTTGGCGAACTCTTCCGGCGTATTGCCCGACGGCGCCGAGCCCTGGTCATCCAGCGCCTTGATGACCTTCGGGTCCTTCAGCGCCACGACGGCGGCGTCGCGCAGCTTGTTCACGACTTCCATCGACGTGCCCTTGGGCGCCAGCAGGCCGTACCAGACCGGCTGGTTCAGCACCGGGAAGCCGGCGTCCTTGAAGGTCGGCACGTCCTTGATGGCATCGATGTTGCCCGGCCACGCGATGGCCATGGCGCGCAGCTTGCCCGCCTGGATCTGCGGCATGGAGGACGGCAGGTTGTCGAAGATGATTTCGATCTGGCCGCCGACGGCGTCGGCCACGGCCGGGCCCGAGCCCTTGTACGGCACGTGCACGATGTCGGTGCCCGTGGCCATCTTGAACGACTCACCCATCAGATGCAGCACGCCGCAGGTGCCCGAGCTGCCGTAGGAATACTTGCCGGGGTTCTTCTTCAGCTCTTCCAGGAAGCCCTTGAAGTCCTTGGCCGGGAACTTCGGATTCACGGCGACCACATTGGCCGTGTTGGCGAAGTTGGTGACCGGCTGGAAGTCCTTGATCGGATCGTAGGGCAGGTCGTTCGGACGGCAGGCCGGGTTCACTGCCATGGTCGACACGGTGGCGATCGACAGCGTGTAGCCGTCCGGCTCGGCGCGCGCGGCCTCGGATGCACCGATGGCGCCGCCAGCGCCGCCCTTGTTTTCCACGACCATGGGCTGACCCAGTTCCTGGCTCATGCGCTGCGTCACGAGGCGCGCGATGATGTCGGTGGAACCGCCCGGGGCGAACGGGACGATGACGCGGATGGCCTTGCTGGGATACTTGTCGGCGGCGTGCGCGGCCGAGACGCCCAGCGTGCCGGCGGCGCCGGTGGCCAGCGCGATGGCCACGGCCAGGGTGCGAGCTTTATTCATTGGTGTGTTTCCTCCAAGATAGCGAATCCGCCTGTGTGCGGATTGTGTAGCGGGCCGGCCGTCTGTGGACGGACGACGATTGGCGATGGGGGCGCTTAGTTATGCGCGCCGCCGCGTTGTGCGGCGCTGATTATGCGTTGCTGATGGAACACGCGCCCGCCAGAATGTCGGAGAATAGCAGCAAATGCTTACACCCGCCTAGGCAGAAAATCCCCTGCCGGCGCAACGAAAAAAGCCATTCCCCATGTCGGTCGCACTGCTGGTTTTCCCCGATTTCATGCTGGTCGCGCTGGGCTGGGCGCTGCGCCACAAGCTGGGCTTTTCGCGCGAATTCTTCGCAGGCGCCGAGCGTCTCGTCTACTTCGTGCTGTTCCCCGCGCTGCTGTTCCAGGCGATCCTGCGCACCCCCATCAGCGCCGGCAACGCCGCCCTGCTGCTGCAGGCCACGGCCGCCATGATCGCTGTCGGCGTCGCGCTGTCGTGGCTGGCCGGTCCGGTGCTGCGACCCTCGTCGATCGGGCTGGCGTCCGCCGCGCAATGCGGCTACCGCTTCAACACCTATATCGGCCTGGCGCTGTCGGCCAGCGTCGGCGGCGCGCAGGGGCAGACCATCATGGCGCTGATCATCGGCTTCGCCGTGCCCATGGCCAACGTGGTCGCGGTCTATGGCCTGGCGCGTCACAGCGGCGCCAACCTGCTGCGCGAGCTGGCGCGCAATCCGCTGGTGGTCTCGACGCTGGCGGGCCTGGCCTGCAACCTGGCGGGCCTGCAGCTGCCCGGCCCGGTCGACACGGTGCTGGCGCGGCTGGGCGCGGCGGCGATCGCGCTGGGCATCCTGTGCGTGGGCGCCAGCCTGGCCTGGGAAGGCGGCAAGGGCTATGGCGCGCTGATCGCCTGGATGCTGGCCGTGAAGCTGGCCGCGCTGCCGCTGGTGGCCTTGCTGGTGGCGCATCTGCTGGGCATGCCACCGCTGGAATCGCGCATGCTGCTGCTGTTCGGCGCGCTGCCCACGGCATCGGCCGCCTATGTGCTGGCCATGCGCATGGGCGGCGACGGGCGCATGGTGGCCCTGCTGCTATCGCTGGGCACGCTGGCCTCGGCGCTGACCATTCCGCTGTGGCTGATGCTGACGCAATAATCGCGGCAAGTCCTTCCAACCATTGCAAGATAACGGACGCCCGCGCCACGCGCGTCGTGGCGCCGGCTGTCCTGGCAACGGCGCGCCTTCCGCCTGCTGCGTCCGCGCAAAAAAATGCCGCCCCGACGGGGCGGCATTCGTGCTTTCAGCCTCTGCGCGTCGACCGCGCCTTTGGCCTCAGGGCTTCTTGGCGTTGGTCATGTCGGCCGGCACCACCCACTGGGCGAACTGTTCCTCGTTGAGGAAGCCCAGCGCCAGCGCCGACTCCTTCAGCGACAACCCTTCCTTGTGCGCCTTCTTGGCGATCTGCGCGGCCTTGTCATAGCCGATGTGCGGGTTCAGCGCGGTCACCAGCATCAGCGAGCGGTCGACCAGTTCGGCGATGCGCGCGTGGTTGGGCTCGATGCCCTGGGCGCAGTGCTGGTCGAAGCTGGCCATGCCGTCGGTCAACAGGCGCACCGACTGCAGGAAGTTGTGGATGACCAGGGGCTTGAAGACGTTGAGCTCGAAGTTGCCGCTGGCGCCGCCGATGTTGATGGCGACGTCGTTGCCCAGCACCTGCGCGGCCAGCATGGTCACGGCTTCGCACTGCGTCGGATTGACCTTGCCCGGCATGATGGAGCTGCCCGGCTCGTTCTCGGGAATGCTGATCTCGCCCAGGCCGGAACGCGGACCGCTGGCCAGCCAGCGCACGTCGTTGGCGATCTTCATCAGGCCGGCGGCCAGCGACTTCAGCGCGCCGTGCGCGAACAGCAGCGCTTCGTGCGAGGCCAGGGCCTGGAACTTGTTGGGCGCCGACACGAAGGCCGTGCCGGTGGCGTGCGCCAGGTCGGCCGAGACCTTGGCGCTGAACTGCGGATGCGCGTTCAGGCCCGTGCCCACGGCGGTGCCGCCGATGGCCAGCTGGTGCAGGCCCGGCAGCGTGGCGCGGATCTGTTGCTCGGCCAGGTCCAGCTGGGCCACGTAGCCCGAGATTTCCTGGCCCAGCGTCAGCGGCGTGGCGTCCTGCAGGTGGGTGCGGCCGATCTTGACGATATCGTAGAACTCGGCGCTCTTGGCGGCCAGCGTGGCGCGCAAGGCCTTCAACGAAGGCAGCAGATGGTGCTCGACCTGGACGGCGGCGGCCACGTGCATGGCGGTGGGGAAGGTATCGTTGGACGATTGGCCGCGATTGACGTGGTCGTTCGGATGGACCTTGCGCGCTTCGCCGCGCTCGCCGCCCAGCAGCTCGGAGGCGCGGTTGGCCAGCACCTCGTTCATGTTCATATTGCTCTGCGTGCCCGAGCCGGTCTGCCACACGGACAGCGGGAATTCGTCAGGCCACTTGCCGGCGATCACTTCGTCGGCGGCGCGCGAGATGGCATCGGCGATCTTCGGATCCAGCTCGCCCAGGTCGGCGTTCACCTTGGCGGCGGCGCGCTTGAGCTGCGCCATCGCGGTGACCAGCGGCGCGGGCATCTTCTCGGTCGAGATCGCGAAGAAATGCAGCGAGCGCTGGGTCTGGGCGCCCCACAGGTGGTCCTGGGGGACCTCGATGGGGCCGAAGGTATCTTTTTCGATGCGGGTCTTCATGGCGCGTACAGCTCCGTAGCGGCGTCGTTCGCGGGCGGATTCACCCCGACGCATTTGAGAATAGCAATCAATTATGGATAACGTTATAGGTTAGCAGAAACCCGCATTCCTATAATCGCTGACATTCGATATATCCCTGTACCGCTTTTTACCACCTCTGGCCCTGTCCCATGTCCGCGCCCAAGCCTGTCCCCCTGAGCAGCCTGACCCTGCACCTGCCCGACGAATCCGCCACGGAATCGCTGGCGCGGCAGCTCGCGCCGCTGGTTTCCGGCCAGGCCGGCATCCCGGCGGGCGGCGCGATTCACCTGCAAGGCGACCTGGGTGCGGGCAAGACGGCCTTCACCCGCGCGCTGTTGCGCGAATGCGGCATCAAGGGCCGGATCAAAAGCCCAAGCTACGCGCTGCTTGAATCCTATAAAGTTTCTAACTTATACTTCTATCACCTTGATTTTTATAGATTTAGTGATTCGCGCGAATGGTTGGACGCAGGATTCCGGGATTTACTGCGTGACGATGCGGTCGTTTTGATCGAATGGCCGGAGCGGGCAGAGGGTCTCTTGCCCCCGCCCGACCTGCAGATTTCCCTCGCCTACGCGGGCGAAGGACGCGACGCCAGCCTGACCGCGTACACCGCCCGAGGACAAACATGGTTGAACGCGATTGTCCCCCCGCCGCCAGCGCCCTGCCCAAGGCAGGCGCCGCCCGACGCCGCCTGATCAGCGTCGCCGCCACGCTGCTCGTCCTCCCCGTATTGCCACGCCTGGCCCAGGCCGCCACCATCCTCGCGGTGCGGACCTGGCCGGCCGACGAATACACCCGCGTCACGCTGGAGCTGGACAGCGAGCTCAAGGCGGAACAATTCACGCTGGAAAATCCCCACCGCCTGGTGGTGGACATCGAGGGCCTGACCATCAATGCGGCCCTCAATGATCTGGTGTCCAAGGTCCGGCCCGACGACCCCTATATCCAGAGCCTGCGCGTGGCGCAGAACCGGCCCAACGTGGTGCGGATGGTGTTCGACCTGAAGCAGGCGGTGGCGCCGCAGGTGTTCACGCTCAAGCCCGTTGCCGACTATCAGTACCGCCTGGTGCTGGACCTGTATCCCAAGGTCGCGCAGGATCCGCTGATCGCGGTGATCAACAAGCAGGGCGGTCCCGACGTCGACGATCCGCTGGCCCGCATCCTGGAAGACATCCAGCGCAATCCAGGCAGCAAGAACAACCCGCCGCCCGAGCCGCCGCTGGCGCGCGGCCAGCAGCCCGCCGCGCCGATTCCGACGCCCAAGCCGCCGCCCGCCTCCGCCGGACGCGGCAAGCAGCGCATGCTGACCATCGCGCTGGACCCCGGCCACGGCGGCGAGGATCCGGGCGCGATCGGCAGCAGCGGCCTGCGCGAGAAGGACGTGGTGCTGCGCATCGCGCGCCGGCTCAAGGCGCTGATCGACAGCCAGCCGAACATGCGCGCCTACCTGACGCGCGACGACGACTACTTCGTACCGCTGCACGTGCGCGTGCAGAAGGCGCGCCGCGCGCACGCAGACCTGTTCGTGTCCATCCACGCCGACGCCTGGATCAAGCCGTCCGCCAACGGTTCGTCGGTGTTCGCGCTGTCCCAGCGCGGCGCCCCCAGCGCGCAGGCCCGCGGGATGGCCGACAAGGCAAACGCCGCCGACCTGATCGGCGGCGTGAACCTGGGCAGCCACGACCGTCAGGTCGCCAAGGTGCTGCTGGACCTGTCCACCACCGCGCAGATCAACGACTCGCTCAAGGTGGGCAATTCCTTCCTGGACGAGATCAAGAAGATCAACCGGCTGCACAAGAACAGCGTCGAACAGGCCGGCTTCGCCGTGCTCAAGGCGCCGGACATTCCGTCCATCCTGGTCGAGACGGCCTTCATCAGCAATCCGCAGGAAGAAGCGCTGCTGCGCAGCGCCTCGCACCAGGACAAGCTGGCGCAGGCCATGATGACGGGGATCCAGCGTTACTTCACCGCGAATCCTCCGCTGGCAAGGCTGGGCGATGTGAGCTGACCGGAACGTCCCATTCCCGCGTCCTGAAAAGAACAGGGCCATGCGCTGACGGCGCATGGCCCTGTTCTTTTGCGCGGCGCGTCTATTGGCGGCGCGAACGGATCAGCTTGAACAGGCCCGCGCCGACCACCGGCACGATGGCGGCGGCCAGGCCCAGCAGCACGATGGTGTTCAGGTGGTCCTTGATGAACGGAATGTTGCCGAAGAAGTAGCCGGCCGCCACCAGACCGCCCACCCAGGCCAGCGCGCCGGCGACGTTGAACAGCTGGAAGCGCCCGAACGGCATCTCGGCCACGCCGGCCACGAAAGGCGCGAAAGTCCTCACCACGGGGATGAAGCGCGACAGCACGATGGTCTTGCCGCCGTGCTTTTCATAGAAGGCATGCGTGCGCATCAGCGCGCCCCGGTCCAGGAAGCGCAGGTTCATCGAGAACACGCGCGGACCGATATAGCGGCCGATCGTGTAATTCAAGGTATTGCCCGTCACCGCCGCGATCAGCAGCAGCACCGACAGCATGACCGGATCGATCTTGCCCGTCGCGCCCAGCGCCCCGGCGATGAAGAGCAGCGAATCGCCAGGCAGAAAGGGCAGCACCACCAGCCCGGTCTCGGCGAACACGATCAGGAACAGCACGGGATACACCCAGGCGCCGTACTGGTCGACCCAGACGCTCAAGGTCTGGTCGATATGCAACACCATATTGAAAAAATCCAGCATCGACGCCATCCTGCCATGCGGTAGTGAAATCCGTCACCGACTATAGCCCAGGCGGTCCTGAGGCTAAAATCGTCACCATGGCCACCCCCGATACCCGTCCCCCGACCGACCGCCGTTCCATCCTCGCGCTGCCCGACCTGCTGATCAGTCAGATCGCGGCCGGCGAGGTCATCGAGCGGCCGGCATCCGTGCTCAAGGAAGTGCTGGAGAACGCGATCGACGCCGGCGCGCGCGCCATCGAAGTGCGGCTGGAAGGCGGCGGCATCCGCCGCATCGCCGTGACCGACGATGGCGGCGGCATTCCGCCCGAGGAACTGCCGCTGGCGCTGGCGCGCCACGCCACCAGCAAGATCCGCTCGCTGACCGAACTGGAATCGGTGGCGTCGATGGGATTTCGCGGCGAGGCGCTGGCCTCCATCGCCTCGGTCGCGCAGGTGTCCATCATCTCGCGCACGCGCGACGGCGAGCACGCCTGGCAGATCGACGGCGGCAGCCTGCAGGTCAGCCCCGCCTCGGGCCCGCCCGGCACCACCGTGGACGTGCGCCAGCTGTTCGACGCGGTGCCGGCGCGCCGCAAGTTCCTGCGCTCGGAAGCCACCGAATTCGGGCATTGCGTGGACGCGATGGAACGCATCGCGCTGGCGCATCCGCACATCGCGTTCCGCCTGTTCCACCACGACCGCGCGCAGCGCCAATGGCTGCCCGCCGATCCGCCGCAGCGCATCCGCGACGTGCTGGGCGCGGAGTTCGCCGAGCACGGCCTGCTGCTGTCGCATGCCGTCGGCACGGTGAGCCTGGCCGGCATGATCACCCGCCCGACCGCGGCCCGCGCGCGCGCCGACCGGCAATACCTGTACGTCAACGGCCGTTTCGTGCGCGACCGCACGGTCAGCCACGCGCTGCGCGCCGCCTACGCCGACGTGCTGCATGGCGACCGCCAGCCGGCCTATGTGCTGTTCCTGGACATCGATCCCGCCGCGGTGGACGTCAACGTCCATCCCGCCAAGCATGAGGTGCGCTTCCGCGACAGCGGCGCCGTGCACCGCTTCGTCTCGCACGCGGTCGGCCAGACGCTGGCGCAGACCGGCGGCGCGTCCGCCGTCACGCCGCAAGCCCATGACGCGGAACCCGGCGCTCTGCCGGCGCAGGACGCTGGCGCAAGCGCCACGGACGCCGCACGGAACGCATCCATCTCCCCGGACGCGGATGCCTCGCGGGCCTCGTGGCATGCGCCGGCCTCGGGCGCGTCCGCCGCCGGCATGCCCGCCGCCGGCATGCCCGCCGCCGGTACGCCCGCCGCCGGTACGCCCGCATCCGGGATGCACGCATCGGGTCACGCCTCGCAGCCGTCATCCGCGCGCCCGGGCTACACCAGCAGCGGCAACGCCGCGCCCTACGGCCTGCGTCCCTCGCCCGCGCCGCAACGGCCGCATACGCAGGTGCCGTTCCGCCTGCACGCCGAACCCGCCGGCATTCCGGCGGCCGACTGGCAGTCGCTGTACCGTCCGCTGAACGAAGACGCCGCGCCGCGCACGACGCCGCTGCGCGACTCGGCCGCCCTGCCCGCCGACGAGGAACACCCGCTGGGCATGGCCCTGGCCCAGGTCCACGGCATCTACATCCTGGCGCAGAACAAGCGCGGCATGGTGCTGGTGGACATGCACGCGGCCCATGAGCGCGTGGTCTACGAACAGCTCAAGCAGGCGCTGGACGCGCGCAGCCTGCCGCGCCAGGACCTGCTGGTGCCAGTGGTGTTCCACGCCCAGGAAAAGGACGTGGCCGTCGCCGAGGAATTCGAGGAACAGCTCGCCGAGCTGGGCTTCGAGCTGCGCCCGTCCGGCCCCACCTCGATCGCGGTGCGCTCGGTGCCCGCCATGCTGGCGCGCGGCGACATCGAAACGCTGGCCCGCGCCGTGCTGCGCGACCTGGGCGGCGTGGGCGTGTCGCGCCTGTTGACCGAGCAGCGCAACGAGCTGCTGTCCACCATGGCCTGCCACGGCTCGGTGCGCGCCAACCGCAAGCTCACCATCGAAGAGATGAACGGGCTGCTGCGGCAGATGGAAGCCACCGAACGCGCGGATCAGTGCAACCACGGCCGCCCGACCTGGGTGCAGTGGTCGGTGTCCGACCTGGACAAGCTCTTCCTGCGCGGACAATAGCCTTGCCTTCTTCTTCCGCATCCGGCCTGCCGCCGGTCATCTGTCTGGCCGGCCCGACCGCGGCCGGCAAGAGCGCGTCCACGCTGGCGCTGGCAGAACGCTGGCCGATGGAGATCGTCAACGTCGATTCGGCCACGATCTACCGAGGCATGGACATCGGCACCGCCAAACCCTCGCCCGCCGAGCAGGCGCGCGTGCCTCAGCATCTGCTGGACATCCTGGACCCCGCGCAGTCGTACTCGGCGGCCGAATTCCGCGCCGACGCGCTGCGCCTGATCGACGAGATCCGCGCGCGCGGCCGCGTACCGCTGCTGGCCGGCGGCACCATGATGTACTACAAGGCGCTGCGCGACGGGCTGGACGACCTGCCGCAGGCCGACCCGGCGCTACGCGCCGAACTGGAAGCGCGCGCCGCCCGCGAAGGCTGGCCCGCGCTGCATGCCGAACTGGCCACGCTGGACCCCATCACCGCCGCGCGGCTGGCGCCCAACGACAGCCAGCGGATCCAGCGCGCGCTGGAAATCTGCCGCCTGTCCGGCCAGCCCATGTCCGCGCTGCTGCTGCGCGCGCAGCGCAAGCCGGACGAGGACGCCAACCAGTACCTGACGATCAGCCTGGAACCCTCGGACCGCGCCGCGCTGCACGCGCGCATCGAACAGCGCTTCGACGCCATGCTGGCGCAAGGCCTGATCGATGAAGTACGCGCCCTGCGCGCGCGCGGCGACCTGCATCCCGGCCTGCCCTCGGTGCGCTGCGTGGGCTACCGCCAGATGTGGGCGCACCTGGACGGCGAGATCGACCTGGCCGGCGCGCGCGAGCAAGGCATCGCCGCCACGCGCCAGCTGGCCAAGCGCCAGATCACCTGGCTGCGGGCGCAGCCTGAGCGTGTCATCGTCGATTGCCTGGCGCGGGACGCGGTGGCGCGCACGATCGACGCGGTGGCCGCCGCGCTGGGCGAACGCGCCTGACACGTCCACGGGGCCTGCTCCCCGTCACAGACGCGTCGCCCTCCGTCTGCCTCCCAAAATGAAAAAGCCCGCCGTAGCGGGCTTTTTCCTGCCGACCGTTCAACGGCCGGTCACGCTCAGACCACGAAAGTCTGCGCCATGCCGTCCTGCTGCTCGACGATCTCGCCGATGCGGTTGACGGTCTCGCCCTGCTCGCGCAGGGTCGCGGCGATGGCGTCGGCCTGGGCGGCGTCCACCACCAGCACCATGCCGATGCCGCAGTTGAAGACGCGGTGCATTTCGGTGTCTTCCACGCCGCCCTGCTGCTGCAGCCACTGGAACAGCTTGGGCATTTCCCAGCCGTCGCGGTGCAGCTTGGCCGACAGGCCGGGCTGCAGGATGCGCGGCACGTTGTCCAGCAGGCCGCCGCCGGTGATGTGAGCCAGGCCCTTGATGGCGGTGCCGTGCTTGGCCAGCGCGGCCAGCACCTGCTTGACGTAGATGCGGGTAGGCGCCATGACCACGTCGACCAGCGGCTGGCCATGGAAGTCCTGGTCGGGACGGGCGTTGGCACGCTCGAGAATCTTGCGGACCAGCGAATAGCCGTTGGAGTGCGCGCCGCTGGACGCCAGGCCCAGCACCACGTCGCCGGTCTTGATCGACTTGCCGTCGATGATGGCCGACTTTTCCACCGCGCCCACCGCGAAGCCGGCCAGGTCGTATTCGCCGTCCGGGTACATGCCGGGCATTTCGGCGGTCTCACCGCCGATCAGCGCGCATCCCGACAGCTCGCAACCCTTGGCGATGCCGCCCACCACGGACGCCGCCGTATCCACGGACAGCTTGCCGCAGGCGAAGTAGTCCAGGAAGAACAGCGGCTCGGCGCCCTGCACCAGGATGTCGTTGACGCTCATGGCGACCAGGTCGATGCCCACGGTGTCGTGACGGTTCCACTCGAACGCCAGGCGCAGCTTGGTGCCCACGCCGTCGGTGCCCGACACCAGCACCGGCTCCTTGAACTGCTTCGGCACTTCGAACAGGGCGCCAAAGCCGCCGATACCGGCCAGGACCCCGGGACGCATGGTGCGGGCCGCGAGCGGCTTGATACGGTCGACCAGGGCGTCGCCCGCATCGATATCGACGCCAGCGTCGCGGTAGGTCAGGGGAGCGGAGGGTTGATTCGTCATGAGAAATGCCGTGGGATATGTAACAATTGCTGGGAATTGGGGTGGGTTGCCCGGCATTTTACGACGCCGCGGCCCGAAGCTGGCCACAAGCCGGTGCCGACGCCCCCCAAACGCCCGGAATCCGCCGGGAGCCAGGGCCTGAACGGCGGACTGGCGCGACACAGCCCCTCAGGTGGTTTAAAGTGTAGGGTTGGCCGATATCGGTTTTGGCCAGCCGTTTTGGTCAACCGATTGACCCGATTCTTGACCCATTCTGTTTGACCTGATTTTTACTGCGGGAATCCGTTGCCGGATCCTGCCGCCAGCGTGGCCTGGCGGCGCCGGCGACGGGCCTGGCGACACGGCGCGCGGCCTGGCCGCAGCCGGGCAGCCCGCGCGAGTCCCGTGGCGCGGATCCGGATGTCCGGACCGCTCCGCAAGCAAGCCTGATTGAATAGCTTCCCATGAACCGCCAGCTGCTGCTCGACGTTCTTCCTGCGCCAGCGCCTTCGCTGAACAATTTCATCGCCGGCCCCAACGGGGAAGCGCTCGCGGCGGTGCGTACGCTCGCCCCCGGCCGGGCGCTCTACATATGGGGCTCGGCCGGCTGCGGCCGCAGCCATCTGCTGCGCGCGCTCACCGCGCGCCCCGACGCCGTCTACATCCACGCCGCCAACGGCGAGAACATGCTGCGCGTGCTGGCCGGCGCCGACTCCAAGTCGCCCATGCCGAAGTTCGTGGCGGTGGACGATGTGCATCGCATGGACGACAACCGGCAGGCCGGCCTGTTCGCCCTGTACAACCGCTGGCGCGAATCCGCCGCCACCGGCCGCGCCTTCGCGCTGGCCGTGGCCGGCGACCGCGCCCCGCTGTCGATGCCGCTGCGCGAGGACCTGCGCACCCGCCTGGGCTGGGACCTGGTGTTCCGCCTGGATCCGCTGTCCGACGCCGACAAGCTGGCCGCCCTGTCCGCCCAGGCGGCCGAGCGCGGCATGCACCTGGCGCCCGAGATCATCAACTGGATGCTGACGCACCATGAGCGCGACATCCGCAAGCTGGCAGCGCTGATCGACGCGCTGGACCGCTATTCCCTGGCCAACGGCCGCCCCATCACCCTGCCCCTGCTGCGCGCCATGCTCGCGGACCCCGACTCGCAACCCAAATGACCTCCCCACGTCTCGCCCTGTTCGACCTGGACCACACCCTGTTGCCGCTGGACAGCGACTATCAATGGGCCGACTACCTGGCGCGCACCGGCCGCGCCGGCGATCCGGACGAGGCCCGGCGCCGCAACGACGAGCTGATGGAGCGCTACAACCGGGGAGAGCTGACCGCCGAACAGGCGGCCGAATTCATGCTGGGCCTGTTGGCCGCGCATCCGCCCTATGAGCTGGCCGCCTGGCACGAGGCCTTCATGGCCGAAGTGATCCGCCCGTCGATCACGTCCGCCGCGCGCGCGCTGGTCGACGAGCACCTGCAGGCCGGCGACCTGTGCGCGGTGGTCACGGCCACCAACGGCTTCGTCACCGCTCCCATCGCCCGCGCTTTCGGCATCCCCCACCTGATCGCCACCGACGCCGAATACCGCCATGGCCGCTACACCGGCCGCATCCACGGCACGCCCAGCTTCAAGGAAGGCAAGGTGGTGCGCGTGGACCAATGGCTGGCCGGCATGGGCACGGCGCTTACGGATTTCCCCGAATCGTTTTTCTATAGCGATTCGGTCAATGATGTGCCCTTGCTCGAAAAGGTGAGCCAGCCGGTCGCCGCCAACCCCAGCCCCGCCCTGCGCAAGATCGCCCAGGAACGCGGCTGGCGCGTGATCGATCTGTTCGATCACATGGAAGATTCCAAGTCCTGAACCCTGATGATTACCGAAACCATAAAAAAATTCGTCGGCCGCCTGTTCGCGCCCGCTAATCGCGGACCGCTGCGCATCGCCCGCGACAAGCACGGCATCGACCGCCGCAACGTCTCGCGCCATGCCATCAAGGTCTGCGAGGTGCTGCGCCAGCACGGCTATGACGCGTATATCGTCGGCGGCGCCGTGCGCGACCTGATCGTCGGGCTGGAACCCAAGGACTTCGACGTGGCCACCAACGCCACGCCCGAGCAGATCCGCCCGCTGTTCCGCCGCGCCCGCATCATCGGCCGCCGCTTCCAGCTGGTGCACGTGGTGTTCGGCCAGGAGATCATCGAGACCTCCACCTTCCGCGCGCCCGCCTCGGAAGACCAGGAAACCGACGAGCACGGCCGCATCCTGCGCGACAACGTGTTCGGCTCGCAGGCCGAGGACGCGGCGCGCCGCGACTTCACCATGAACGCGCTCTACTACGATCCGCACACCGAGGAAGTCATCGACTACCACCACGGCGTGTCCGACCTGAAGAAGCGCCAGATCCGCATGATCGGCGACCCGGCCAAGCGCTACCGCGAAGACCCTGTGCGCATGCTGCGCGCGGTGCGCTTCGCCGCCAAGCTCAACGGCACCATCGACCCGGCCACGCGCCAGCCCATCGGCACCATGGCGGACCTGATCGAGAACGTGCCGGCCTCGCGCCTGTTCGACGAAATGCTCAAGCTGCTGACCTGCGGCCATGCCATGGACTGCCTGCGCCAGCTGCGCGCCGACGGTCTGCACAAGGGCCTGCTGCCGCTGCTGGACGTGGTGCTGGAACAGCCCGGCGGCGAGCATTTCGTGGAACTGGCGCTGGAACGCACCGACGCCCGCGTGCGCGCCGGCAAGACCATCAGCCCCAGCTTCCTGTTCGCCGCGCTGCTGTGGCAACAGGTCGAGGTGCGCTGGAAGCAGCTGCGCGCCCAGGGCGAACACACCATCCCGGCGCTGTCGCAGGCCGCCGACTCGGTGCTGGACGAGCAGACCGAAAAGCTGGCCATCCAGCGCCGCTTCTCGTCGGACATGCGAGAGATCTGGTTCATGCAGCCGCGCTTCGAGCGCCGCATGGGCAAGACCATCTACCGCATGATCGAACAGCCGCGCTTCCGCGCCGCCTGCGATTTCCTGCAGCTGCGCGCCGCCGCCGGCGAGTTCGACAGCGTGCTGGCGCAATGGTGGATGGACCTGGCCAATGCCGACGACGACCTGCGCGGCGAAATGATCGAGGAAGTGTCGCGCCTGCCGCGCGATCCCGCCGACGCGCCGGCCTCGACCTCGACCTCGGCCAACCGTCGCCGCCGCCGTCCCCGCCGCTCGCCGCGTAGCGGCTCGGCGTCGGAGTAAGCGATGAGCGCGGATCGCGTGCGCGCCTATATCGCGCTCGGCGCCAACCTGGGCGACAGCGCGGCCACCCTCAAGACGGTGCTGGACGAACTGCGCCAGACGCCTGGCATCGCCGCCGTGACCGCCTCGCGCTTCTACCGCACCGCTCCGGTCGAGGCCACCGGCCCCGACTTCGTCAACGCCGCCGCGGCGCTGGACACCACGCTGGCGCCGCTGGAACTGCTGGACGTGCTGCAGGCCCTGGAACTGCGCCACGGCCGCGAGCGCCCCTACAGGAACGCGCCGCGCACGCTGGACCTGGACATGCTGCTCCACGGCGACCAGTCCCTCGAAGATCAGCGCCTGGTCCTGCCCCATCCCCGCATGCACCTGCGCGCCTTCGTGCTGCGTCCGCTGCTGGACTTGGCCCCCACCCTGCGCGTCGCCGGCCGCCCGGCCGCCGACTGGCTGGCCGACATCCACGACCAGCCCATCTCCCCGCTGTAAAGGCGCCGCGAGACAACCGCCTCCCCATCCCGACATCCAAGCCAGGCACCACGCCCGGCCCCACACCGGCCTCCCGAATCGAGGCCGCACGATGCCGGCTCGGCCGGTCCGTAGCGGCGCCCTGTTGAAGCGGGAGGCGCGCAGCGCTCGGTGGGGTCCTCTATTTGAATTCCATCATCGCGCGTTCAACATCTTCCACGCCGGGCAGTCCCGCCTCGTTGCCCAGATGCTGGATCTTGTGCGCCGACGCCGCGCGGGCAAACGTGAAGTGCTCCGACCACGGCAGTTCAGGACGATTCAGGTACGACCAGACATAGGCGCCGTGGAACACGTCGCCCGCGCCCGAAGTGTCCACGATGCGCTCGGCCGGCACACCCAGTGAAGCCAGTTCGCGGATCCTGCCGTCCTCGCCATACCAGAGCATGCCGCGCTCGCCCAGCGTGACGGCGCCGACGCGGCAACCCCGGGCCTGCAGGAATTCCAGCAGGCCTTGCGGCGACAGTCCCATCTGCTCGCACATGCGCTCGGCGCATACGGCCACGTCGATGTAGCGCAACAGCTCGTCGGTGTTCTCGCGCACGCCGCCGCCGTCCAGCGAGGTCAGGATGCCGGCCTGGCGGAAGGCGCGCGCGTAGTGCAGCGCCGCGTCGGGCTGATGGCCGTCCAGGTGCAGCGCGCGGTAGCCGCTGATGTCCAGGCGGGGGAAATCGTTCAGATAGTCGGCATCGCGGGCGCGCACGATGGCGCGCTTGCCGTGGTTGGGCATGATGCAGGACAGCGAGGACCGGCGCACCTGGCGCGTGTGCAGCGCCACGCCGTGGGCCGCCGCCATGTCGGCATACATGTGGCCCAGCCAGTCCGGCGCCATGGAGCAGATCAGATCGGGCGCGGAGCCCAGCTTGGCGCAGGCGAAAGCCGCCGTCACGGCATTGCCGCCGAAGGACACCGCGTAGTCGCTGGCCACGCTCTTCTCGTCCCCGGTCGGCCAATGATCGGCCAGCAGGGTGACGTCGATATAGGTATGTCCGATGAATAGGGACGTGCAGCTCATGTTCCTGCCTTGTAGGTCGCGCCGCCAAGAGGCGGCGATCGCGTTGCAAAGGGATGATGGTCGTGGCGCTGGCCCGCCTGGCGGAGGCTGGCCGCCCGTGCAAGGGTCGCCTCCCGCGCGAACCACCCATCTTCGGGCCGCACCATGCTACGCCATTCCCCGCGCCCGCGCCGTCGCGATGCCGGCCCGGCATGATGCCAGTCTGGAACCGGCGGAATCGGGCATCGCTTTCGGGCGCTTTCTTTAATACTCAATATGAGTATAATTTTCCCGAACCCATTCCGGAACCGGAGACAGCCATGTCCATCAAGTCCGTCGCGTTCGACCACCCGACTTCCGCCGGCGCCTGCGGCGTTGGCCAGGCCTGGGCCCGCGTGCCCGCGCCGCAAAGCCCCGACCAGCAGCGCCAGGCCGCCGACCGGCTGCGCCGCCTGCTGCGTGAGCGCGACGCGGTGATGATCGCCCACTACTACGTGGATGGCCCGCTGCAGGACCTGGCGCGCGAAACCGGCGGCTGCGTCGGCGATTCGCTGGAAATGGCGCGCTTCGGCGCCAGCCATCCCGCGTCCACCCTGGTGGTGGCCGGTGTGCGTTTCATGGGCGAGACCGCCAAGATCCTCAGCCCGCACAAGCGCGTGCTGATGCCGGACGGCGAGGCCACCTGCTCGCTGGACCTGGGCTGTCCCGCCGACGCGTTCAGCCGCTATTGCGACGCCCATCCCGACCGCACCGTGGTGGTCTACGCCAACACCAGCGCCGCGGTGAAGGCGCGGGCCGACTGGGTTGTGACGTCCTCGGTAGGACAGGACATCGTGGCGCACCTGCACGCACGCGGCGAAAAGATCCTGTGGGCCCCCGACCGCCACCTGGGCGCCTACATCCAGACTCAGACCGGCGCCGACATGCTGCTGTGGCACGGCTCCTGCGTGGTGCATGACGAGTTCAAGGCCGACGAATTGGCCGCGCTGTCGCGCGAGCACCCGCAAGCGGCCATCCTGGTCCATCCCGAATCGCCGGCCGGCGTCGCCGCGCTGGCCGATGTGGTCGGCTCCACGACGCAGCTGATCGCCGCCGCCGGCCGGCTCGATGCCGACACCTTCATCGTCGCCACCGACCAGGGCATCCTCCACGACATGCGGCAACGCCACCCGGGCAAGACCTTCCTGGCCGCGCCCACCGCCGGCCATGGCGCGACCTGCAAGAGCTGCGCGCTGTGTCCCTGGATGGCGATGAACGCGCTGGACGGCGTGGAGCAGGCCCTGACCTCGGGCCGAGGCGAAATCATGCTGGATCCGGCCATCGCGCTGGCCGCGCGCCGGCCCATCGAACGCATGCTGGATTTCGCCGCCGCGGCTCGCCAGCCGGTGCGCAGCAGCGGCGACTTCGCGCGCGACGGCGCGCTGTACCGCCACTTCGGCCCGGCCTGAGGACAGGTCCATGCATCCGGAATCGACAGACGTGCTCGTCATCGGCGCCGGCCTGGCCGGCATGGCCACCGCCCTGTCGCTGCCGCCGCATCTGCGCGTGGCCATGCTGAGCAAGGGCCCGGCGGACGATTGCGCCAGCGCCTGGGCGCAAGGCGGCATCGCGGCGGCGCAGGCGCCGGACGACAGCATCGAGGCGCACGTGCAGGACACGCTGGTCGCCGGCGCCGGGCTGTGCGACGCCGACGCCGTGCGCCGCATCCTGGCGCAAGGCCCCGCGGCGATCGACTGGCTGCTCGGACTCGGCGTGCCCTTCACGCGGGACGAGGATGGCCGCTCGCTGCACCTGACGCGCGAGGGCGGCCACGGCGCGCGCCGCATCGCCCACGCGGCCGACGCCACCGGGCGGGCCGTGCACGCCGCGCTGCTGCGGCAATGCCGCGCGCGGCCCAACATCAGGCTGATCGAACATGCGGCCGCGCTGGATCTGCTGCTGGCCGAACCCGCCGATGCCGGCGCGCCCCGGCGCTGCCTCGGCGCACGGGTGCGCGTCGGCGACGGAGACATCACGCCCTGGCTGGCCAGTCATACGGTGCTGGCGACGGGCGGACTGGGACAGGTCTATGCCCAGACCACCAACCCCGATGCCGCGACCGGCGACGGCGTGGCCATGGCCTGGCGCGCGGGCTGCCAGGTGGCGGACATGGAATTCGTGCAGTTCCATCCCACCGCGCTGCAGGTGGATGGCCGCGCGGCCGGCCTGGTGACCGAGGCGCTGCGCGGCGAAGGCGCCGTGTTGCGCCTGCCGGGCGGCGAGCGCTTCATGCCCGCGCACGACCCGCGCGCGGAACTGGCGCCGCGCGACATCGTGGCGCGCGCGATCTGGGCCGAGATGTCGCGTCTCGATCTGCCCTATGTGCACCTGGACATCTCGCACCGGCCGCGCGCCTGGCTGGACCGGCACTTTCCCGCCGTGACGGCGCTGTGCGCCGCGCATGGCATCGACATCGCCACGCAGCCCATGCCGGTCGCGCCCTGCGCGCACTATGCCTGCGGCGGCGTCCGCGCGGACGTGGACGGCGCCACCGGCATCGCCGGCCTGCGCGCCGTAGGCGAAGTCGCGCGCACCGGCCTGCATGGCGCCAACCGGCTGGCCAGCAATTCGCTGCTGGAATGCGTGGTGATGGGACGGGCGGCGGCAAGCGCCATCGCCGCATCGGGCGATGCAGTAAACGCGGGAGCCTTGGCGGCGTCATCGCCGGCGCGCATGGCGGCGCCGGCGCAAGTGCCTGCGCGCCCGGCCGCGCGGTCCGCCTCGGAGGAAGTTCCCCACACGCCCGACACGATACGCGCTGCACTGCGACGCCTGATGCAGCAGCAAGCGGGCATCATCCGCAGCGATGAGGGGCTGGCCGACGCGGCAGGGCGGATAGCGGCATGGCGCCGCGAGTTGCCGCCCGATGCGGATCCCGGAGGGGACGCCCGCTGGCTGGCGCTGCGCAACCAGCTGGATGTGTGCGGCCTGATCGTCGACGCGGCGGCGCGGCGGCGGGAAAGCCGGGGCGCGCACGCCAGCAGCGACTGGCCCGCCCCCAGCGACGCGCCGGGCGGCCCCTAGCTCTAGTTCCAGGCGCGGTGGCGGGATACGCGAAGTCGGGACGCGGCTCCCGGTCGCCAGGCCGCGCAGCCTCCCCTCCTGGTCTCGCCCCACCCAAATGCGCACGCCGAGTGGCCGGCAAGCCCGCGCGCTATACCGACTCGCCCGCTTGCGCCAGCACCTGCCTGGCCCGCGCGATGACCGGCGCGTCCACCATGCGCCCGTCCAGCATGAACGCGCCCGGCCCGCCATCGCGATGCGCGGCAAGCACGCGCCGCGCCCAGTCCAGCTCGGCCGCGGCCGGCGCGAAAGCCTGATGGATCAGCGGCACCTGGGCCGGATGGATGCAGAGCATGCCGCCAAAGCCCATCTGCTGCGCCCTGGACGCTGCGCGCGCCAGGCCGGCGGTGTCCTGCACGCCGGGAAACACCCCGTCCAGCGCCGGCGGCAACCCGGCCGCGCGGGTCTGCAACAGCACCTGGATGCGGGCATGGTCGAGCACGATCCCGGCGCCCGGCGAGTCAGGCGACAACCCCAGGTCCAGCGCGTAATCCAGGCTGCCAAAGGCCAGCCGCGCCACGCCGGGCGTGGCCGCGACTTCCGCAAGATTGAGCACGCCGCGCGCCGTTTCGATGATGGGAATGACCGGCAGCCCCGTCTGTGCCGCATGACGCGCCTGCGCCAGGCTTTCGGCCTTGGGCAGCAGGATGGCGGTCACGCCGGCCTTGCCGCGCAGCGCCTTGAGATCGTCCTCGTGCCAGGGCGTGGCGGCGTCGTTGATGCGCACCCACAGGCGCGCCTGAGGATGCGTGCCCAGGAAGTCGCACAGCGCTTCGCGCGCGCTGTCCTTGGCTAGATGCTCGACGGCGTCTTCCAGGTCCACGATCACGGCGTCCGCGCCGCTGGCCAGCGCCTTGGGGATGCGCTCGGGCCGGGAAGCCGGCACGAACAGCGCGGTACGAACGATGGGATGGGTCATACGACCTCCGCGGCGTGCAGTCGCGCCACCTCGTCGGGCGCGTACCCCAATGATGCTAGCACCGCGTCGGTGTTTTCGCCCACGGCCGGCACGGGATCCATGCGCGGCGCGTAGGCGCTGTTGGTGGCGGGCGGCAACAGCGCCGGCAGCGCGCCGGCCGGGCTGCCGACCTCGCGCCAGCGCTGGCGCGCCCGCAACTGGGGATGCGCCCAGACCCCGGCCATGTCGTTGACGCGGGCATTGGCGATCTGTGCGTCCTCCAGCCGCTGCGTGACCTGATCGATGTCCAGGCCGGCGAAGGCGTCGACGATCAGCGTGCGCAGCGCCTCGCGATTGGCGGTGCGCTGCGAGTTGGACAGGAAGCGCGGATCCTCGGCCAGTTCGGCCTGGCGCAGCACCTGGGCGCAGAACACGCGCCACTCGCGTTCGTTCTGCAGGCCCAGCATGATGGTGGCCCCGCCGCCCACGGGAAACGGCCCGTAGGGATAGATGGTGGCGTGGGCCGCGCCCGCGCGCAGCGGCGGCGGCGCGCCGTCAAAGGCGTAATACATGGGATAGCCCATCCACTCGACCATGCTTTCCAGCATGGACACGTCGATGCGGCTGCCCTCGCCGGTCCTGCCGCGCAGCAGCAGCGCGTTCAGGATCGCCGAATAGGCATACATGCCGGCGGCTATGTCGGCGATGGAACAGCCGGCCTTGGACGGGCCGTCGGCCGTGCCGGTGACGGACACGAAACCGCTCTCGCTCTGGATCAGCAGGTCGTAGGCCTTCTTGTCCTGGTACGGGCCGCCTTCGCCATAGCCGGAGATATCGCAGACGATCAGGCGCGGGTACTTCGCATGCAGCGCCTCGAACGACAGCCCCAGCCGCGCGGCCGCGCCCGGCGCCAGGTTCTGCACCAGCACGTCGGCGCCGGCCAGCAGACGTTCCATCACGTCGCCGGCCTCGTCACGCTTGAGGTCCAGCGTCAGGCTTTCCTTGGAGCGGTTGGTCCAGACGAAGTGCGAGGACAGGCCGCGCACGCGCTCGTCATAGCCACGGGCGAAATCACCCGCGCCGGGGCGCTCGATCTTGATCACGCGCGCGCCCATGTCGGCCAGCTGGCGGGTGCAGAACGGCGCGGCGATGGCGTGCTCCAGGCTGACGACGGTGATGCCGTCCAGCGGGCGGGGGGCGGGCGCGCTCATGCCTCGAACCTCAGTTCGGCCTGGTGCGCCAGGGTGCCGTCCTGCTCGGCCCACAGCCTGGCCAGCCCCGAACCCTCCAGCCGGCCCGCGACATGGAAGGGCGTGGGCGAGATCAACGGCCGCAGGCCGCGATACGACAGATGCTTCAGCCTGGCCTGGGGATGGGCGCGGACGAAGGCGGCGACCATCTCGGTGGCGATCAGCGGCCCGTGCACCACCAGGCCGGGATAGCCCTCGACAGTGGTGACATAGGGATGATCGTAGTGGATGCGGTGGCCGTTGAAGGTCACGGCCGAATAACGGAACAGCAGCACGGAAGTCGGCTCGACCCGGTCGCGCCACTGCGCCTCGGGCGCCGGCTCGGACCCGGACAGCTTGGGCGGCGTGGGCTGGCGGTAGACGATGTCCTGTTCCTCCAGGATCGCGGCCTCGCCGTCCTGGCGGTATTCGTGGCGCACGGTGACGAACAGCAGCGCACCCGTGCGGCCGGTCTTTTCCTTGACGTCGGCCACCGTGGACACGCGCTCGGCCGGCACGCCGACCCTGAGCGGCCGGACGAATTCGACCCGGCCGCCGGCCCACATTCGGTTGCGGTCATGCGCCGGCGGCAGGAAACCGCCGCGCGAGGGATGGCCATCCGTCCCCAGTCCATCCTGGCCCACGGCGCTGATGAAGAAGGCCCATTGCCACAGCGGCGGCAACGCGTCGCCGCGGGCC
>NZ_JCBANH010000044.1:0-48795 GCF_059760925.1 Achromobacter sp. 1011791174 | reverse complement strand
GGCCGCGCCCGTCCGCCAGCCCGCGCCGGCGGGGCCAGCCCATCTTACCCGCGGCCCGCGGACCGCCGCTATTGCGCGAAAGCGAGTAAGGGAAAACGACCATCCGGGTCGAACAGCGCCTTGATCCGGGCATCCAGCCGGCGTCCCGCCTCCCGGGCCGCATCGTCCAACGGCGGCGCGTCGCCGCCTGCCGCTTCCCCGGCCGCCGGCACGGCCGTGAGCAGCACCTCCTGCACCCACGCCAGCGTGCCGCCGTGCCCCAGCAGCAGATGCGCCAGGTTGACCGTGGCGGGCGCCTGTGGCCGCAGCGCGTCCAGCCGGTAACGACCGGCCCAGGCGCCGCCCACGGCGCAGGCGGCGGCGTCCGGCCCCGTGCTCAGCTGGAACAGCGCCGGCACCAGCCGCTGCAGCGTGGCCGAGCGCAGCGGCCGTTCGTCGCTCTCGCCAAAAGGCCCCAAGGTTTCCTCCACCCCGTCGGCCAGCACCACGTCGGCCGCCAGGACCCCGGACTGCGCGCAGCGTCCCGCCGGCCAGGCGGCTGGCGCCGCCAGCCATTCGGCCAGCGTCATGGCGCCGGGCAGGCCGTCGAACTGCCGCAGGCCGGCTTGCGCCAGCACCGCCAGCGGCACGCCGGGCTGGGCCCGCCAGCGCGGCGTGTCTCCGGCCAGGCGGGCCAGGCCGCTGAGGTTCGCGGGATCCACCCGCAGGCAGGGACCAACGGCGGTTCCCTCCGCGCCGTCCAGCGCCAGGGCCACGCCGTACTCGGCGCACAGCACCCGGGCGTGGGCCAGGTCGCCCTCGCGCGCGGGCGCCAGCCAGCCGCGCGGGCCGTCCGCGCCGGCCTCGCCCAGGTCACGCACGGCCCCCTGGCACAACAGCGTCAGGCGCTGGATGAATCGGGCCCAAGGCGTCTGCACGGGACGCCGGCCGAGCAGGAAAGCGCGCCGGGATGGCTGCATGACTACAATCCCCCTTCTGCTTCAGATCGCTTCGAGAATCAAATGCCCCGCCTTGCCCATCGCACCAACGACTTTCTGACATTCCGAGTCATGGAACTCTTCAAGCAGGCGCAGGCCCTGCAGGCCGCGGGCAAGGACATTATCAGCCTGGGCATCGGCGAACCGGACTTTACCGCGCCGCCCCAGGTCGTGGAAGCGCTGGAGCGCGCGGCGCGTTCCGGCCTGAGCGGCTACAGCCCGACCGCCGGCCTGCCCGCGCTGCGCGAGGCCATCGCCGGCTTCTACCTCGACCAGTTCGGCGCCCGCGTCGATCCCCGGCGCGTGATCGTGACCGCCGGCGCCTCCGGCGCCCTGACGCTGGCCTGCGCCGCGCTGGTCAACGCCGGCGGCGAAGTGCTCATGCCCGACCCCTCCTATCCGGCCAACAGCAACTTCGTGCTGGCCGCCGGCGGCGTGCCGCGCCTGATCCCCAGCACCGCCGACAAGCGCTTCCAGCTGTCCGCCCAGGACGTGGCGCAACATTGGACGCCCGCCACCCAGGGCGTGCTGGTGGCCTCGCCCAGCAATCCCACCGGCACCTCGATCGCGCACGGCGAGCTGGCCGAGCTGCTGGCCCAGGTGCGCGCCCGCGACGGCTTCGCCATCGTCGACGAGATCTACCTGGGGCTGTCCTATGAAGGCCAGCCGCGCTCGGCGCTGACGCTGGACGACGACGTCATCGTCATCAACAGCTTCTCCAAGTACTTCCACATGACCGGCTGGCGCCTGGGCTGGATGATCGTGCCCGACAGCATGGTGGAGGCGGTCGAGAAGATCGCCTCCAGCCTGGCCATCTGCGCGCCCACGCTGGCCCAGCACGCCGCGCTGGCCTGCTTCACCGACGACGCGCTCAAGACCTTCGCGCACCGCCGCGAAGCCTTCAAGCAGCGCCGCGACTACCTGCTGCCCGAATTCGAGCGTCTGGGACTGCGCGTGCCGGTCAAGCCGGACGGCGCCTTCTATATCTACGCCGACATCAGCGACCTGGGCATGGACAGCACCGCTTTCTCGCAACGCCTGCTGCTGGAAGCGGGCGTCGCGGCCGTGCCGGGCCTGGACTTCGGTCCGGCCCACGGCGACCACACCATGCGCTTCTCCTATGCCACCGGCCTGGACCGCCTGGAAGCGGCCGTCGATCGCATGGGCAAGCTGCTGGGTCACTGAACCGGCGTTCGGGTTCCATGAAAAACAACGCGCCCCTCGGGGCGCGTTTTCCTGTGGCCGGGGCGCGACCGGATCGGGGTCAATCCCTCGCCAGCGCGATGCCCGAGGCCAGCGCCAGGCGCCGGCGCTCGGCCTGCACCTTGGCGCCATAACCGTTGTCGTCGGGGCCGGTTGCGCCGACGTAGCAAGCCAGTCCGCCATCGACCGAGCCGCGCCGGTTGATGCAGTCCTTCAGGATGGTGGCGCCCACCATGATGTTGGCGCCGGGATCCAGCGGATTCTTGCCAACCGCGTCGAACTTGTCCTGGTGGACGCTGGTCATGACCTGCATCAGGCCCTGCGCGCCCACATGGCTTTCGGCCAGCGGGTTGTAGCGCGACTCGATGGCGATCACGGCCAGCAGCAACAGCGGATCGAGCTGCTTGTCGCGGCCGACCTTGTACACCGTGCCCACCAGCGGGCCGGTGGCGTCATAGGCCACCTTGTACTTGCGCGAAATATAGTTGCGCAAGGCTTCGGCCTGCGGGCCGGTGGCGACCATGGCGGGCTTCTTGGGCGCCGGCGGCGCCACGCGTGCCGGCCCCAGCATGCCGGTGGCATTGCTGGCGGGCGCGGCGGGCACGGCCATCGCGATGGCCGAGGACGAATCTATGCTGAGTTCGGATCCGGTGTCGGACTCGGAACCCGCTTGCATGGATGTAGGCGCGAGGGCGGTCAACAAGGCTTTGTGCACCTGCAATGCCTGGTCGCGCAAACCAGGCAGGGCGAATCCCATGCTTACCGTCACGATCACGGCAATGCCCAGGTAGACGGAGCAAATGCGCAGGGATTCGGCAAGATAGTGGTGCACTCCTTGGGCCATGCGCCTGAACAGGCTGGCCACTGACGCATCGGGCATAAAGACCTCCTGCGTATCAAAGAGGGGGTTAATGTTAACCTCTCTGGCTGATCGAAATGTAACCAAATTGCCGGGATCTGTAGTGAAATACCGCGACCTTCGAGACTTTCTCGCTCAACTCGAACGCATGGGCGAACTCAAGCGCATCGCCGCGCCCGTCTCCACGCGCCTGGAAATGACCGAGATTTCCGACCGCGTGCTGCGCGCCTCGGGCCCGGCCCTGCTGTTCGAGAACGCGCAGCACGACGGCCGCCCGGCGCAGATGCCGGTGCTGGCCAACCTGTTCGGCACGCCGGCGCGCGTGGCGCGCGCGATGGGCGCCGACGACGTCAGCGCCTTGCGCGACATCGGCGAGCTGCTGGCCTCGCTGCGCGAGCCCGAGGCGCCCAAGGGCCTGCGTGACGCGCTGGCCAAGGTCTCGATGCTGAAGTCGGCGCTGTGGGACATGAGCCCCAAGAACGTCAAGAGTCCGGCCTGCCAGGAAGTGGTCTGGGAAGGCAAGGACGTGGACCTGACCCGCCTGCCAATCCAGACCTGCTGGCCTGGCGACGTGGCGCCGCTCTTGACCTGGGGCCTGGTGATCACGCGCGGCCCCAACGCCAAGCGCCAGAACCTGGGTATCTACCGTCAGCAATTGCTGGGGCCGAACAAGCTCATCATGCGCTGGCTGTCGCACCGCGGCGGCGCGCTGGATTTCCGCGACCACGCGATCGCCCATCCCGGCACGCCCTTCCCCATCGCCGTGGCGCTGGGCGCCGACCCGGCCACCACGTTGGGCGCGGTCACGCCGGTGCCGGACAGCCTGTCCGAATACCAGTTCGCCGGCCTGTTGCGCGGCTCGCGCACCGAGGTCGCGCAGGCGCTGGGCAGCAACCTGTCGGTGCCGGCCTGGGCCGAGATCGTGCTCGAAGGGCATCTGCTGCCGGCCTCCGACCCGCGCGCGCTGCCGCCCGCCGTGCCCGAGGGCGCCCCGCCGCCCCCGGACACCGGCTACGAGATGGCGCTGGAAGGCCCCTACGGCGATCACACCGGCTACTACAACGAGCAGGACTGGTTCCCGGTCTTCACGGTGGAAAGGATCACGATGCGGCGCAATCCCATCTATCATTCCACCTACACCGGCAAGCCGCCGGACGAGCCGGCCGTGCTGGGCGTGGCGCTGAACGAAGTGTTCGTGCCACTGCTGCGCCGCCAACTGCCGGAGATCGTGGACTTCCACCTGCCGCCCGAAGGCTGCAGCTACCGCCTGGCCGTCGTGTCGATCCGCAAGCAATACGCCGGCCACGCCAAGCGTGTCATGTTCGGCCTGTGGAGCATCCTGCGCCAGTTCATGTACACCAAGTTCATCGTGGTGGTGGACGAGGACATCGATCCGCGCGACTGGAAGGAAGTGGTCTGGGCCATGACCACGCGCATGGACCCGGTGCGCGACACGCTGCTGGTCGAGAACACGCCGATCGACTACCTGGACTTCGCCTCGCCCGTCTCCGGCCTGGGCGGCAAGATGGGGCTGGACGCCACCAACAAATGGCCGGGCGAGACCAGCCGCGAATGGGGCACGCCCATCGTGATGGACGCCGAGGTCAAACAGCGCGTGGACGCCATGTGGAGCGAGCTGGGGCTCTGACCCCGCCGGCGGGCGGCGCGCGGTCTCCCCGCGCAATCGATTGAAGCCGCCCGCGCCGCGCCTCGCGCATCCAACCGTTACAAGCCGTTCCAAACGGCCTGTGAACGAGCGCTCCGAATCCGCCGAGAGCCGCGTCCTTCCAGGCCTGGCGGCCGGTTCTTAAGACTCTCTTCAACTTTGTATGCGCCTCGTCCGGGGCTTTCTACACTGCCGGCATGATGACTGTTCCGCGACGGTCCCGGCCCGGCAAGCACTGCCGCGCCCAGCGACACGCGGGCGGTCATTCTCGAACGAATCGGCAACATCAACGCCGTCCCTGTTTTCCCCAGGGATGACGATCCCGACAGTCGTCATGCCGGCCTTTCCGGATTGAATCACCGCAGGCTCTGGCAGGCGCGCACAGACGCTCCGCCCGCGCCTCGCCCGGCCAGCGCGACCTGTCGGCATCCGCCCCGCCATTCCTGGCCGGGGCATGCGCCGGACAAGCATCCGTCCCGTCGATCGTTCGCCGCAGTTCCCCGCGCCGGGAGCACGCGCCAGTCCCCTGCCGCGTGTCGAAGCAGGCGCCCGCTGAATCGCCGCCGCAGCATGCTCGCAATCGCGACGGCGTTCAAAACATTGAATAAGAGGACTCATCATGAAGAAGGTTCTGGGATTGATATTTGCCGCCAGCGTCGTGTTGGCCGCGCCGCTCGCCCACGCCAAGGAAGCCGTTCCGGCCGCCAAGCGCGTCGAACAGCCCGCCCCCGTCAGCGTCACGCTGAGCGCCTGGTCGGTCACGCTGGACAAGGCCGGCAACGAGAGATTCAAGCGCGCCGAATCCGCCAAGCCCGGCGACGTCATCGAATACCGCGCCGAGCTGCGCAACGTCTCCCGCGCCACGCTAAAGGATCAGGCCCTGACGCTGCCGGTGCCTCCCGGCACCGCCTACGTGCCGTCCTCGGCGCGGCCGGCGCAGGCGCAGGCTCGCGCGGACGGCGGCAAGTTCGAGGCCATGCCGCTGATGCGCGTCGAGCGCAACGCGCAGGGCCAGGAAGAAAAAATCGCCGTGCCGCCCGAGGCATACCGCGCGCTGCGCTGGCCGGTGACTGACCTTCCCGCTGGCAGCAGCTTCAAGGCCACGGCCCGCGTGCGCGTGACCGACACGCCCGCCGAGGCGGCCAAGGACTAAGCCGCCCGCCATGGCGGCGCGCCCTTTTGCCGCGCCGCCCGCTACCCACATCGCGTTTCCTTCATCGCGGCGCCGGATTTCCGCGCGCCCCGGGGGACGCTTTGCGTCCGAACACGGCGGAGGGCCGCGTTCGATGGTTCCACCTCTAAGGAAATTCATGAGAGCTCTACCCAAGAAGAGCGCCACGCGCTGGCTCGGCGCCGCCGCGCCAGCGCTGGTGGCCTGGTCTTTGACCTCGGGCATGGCACAGGCGGCAACCCCGGCCGCCGGCACGATCATCAGCAACCAGGCCGCCGCGTCGTACACCGACGGCCAGGGCGTCGACCGCGTGTCGCAATCCAACGCCGTCGAGACCCTGGTGCTGCCCAAGGCCGCGTTCAGCCTGGCCAGCGACAACACCAAGCAGGCCTCGCCGGGATCCACCGTGTACTTCACGCACACGCTGACCAATACCGGCAACGCCGCCGACACCTTCAAGATCACGGTCGACAAGCCCGCCAACACCGTCGGCTCGCCGGCCTCGACCTGCGATATCTACATCGACGAGGACGGCAACGGCCTGCCCGACTCGAATACCCCGATCGGCGCTTGCGGCACGCCCTTCACCACCACCTCGGTGCTGGCCGGCGGCCTCTACCGCTTCGTCATCGGCGCCACGGTCAACGGCCAGGCCTCCACGGGCGATGAAGCCACGATCGCCGTCCACGCCAAGAGCGTCACCGACCCGGCCGCGACCGGCGCGCCCGAGCAGAACACGGACACGCTGCAAATCGCCAACGGCGCGGCGTTCAACGTGAACAAATCGTCCAACAAATCCTCCGGCCCGACGGGTTCGGTGATCACCTATACCTTCACCATCGCCAACACCGGCAACGCGGCCGGCGATCTGACCATCACCGACGCGCTCGGCAACGGCCCCACCGCGGGTCTGCGCTACGTGTCGGGCTCGGGCACCTGGTCCAACGGCCAGGGCGCGCTGACGGACGCATCGGACGGCGCAGAGAAGAGCGACGGCAACGGCGGCTCGATCGACTACCAGGCGCCCACCGAGGCGTCCAAGCCGGGCGACGTGGTGGTCAAGCTGACGGGCTTCAATCCCGGCGCGACCCAGACCGTGACCTTCCAGGCCAAGGTGGCCGACACCGCCACGGTCGGCAAGGACATGACGACCAACGCCGCCGACTACACCTGCCAGATCGGTGACGGCGGCAAGGACTGCCGCACCAACGAGGTCATCTTCGAAGTGCTGCGCGCCATGAGCGTCGTCGCCAACGGCAGCACCTCCAGCAGCGTCAACGGTTCGAACGAACCGCTGACGGTGACCGAGGCGACCGCGGGTTCGACGGTGCACTGGACCGACGTGATCTGGAACACCGGCAACGACACCGAGACCTACCAGCTGACGCTGTCCAAGGAGAACTTCCCGGCCGGCACGACCTTCATGCTGTTCCAGGCCGACGGCGCGACGCCGCTGGTCCAGGGCTTGACGCCGCCGATTCCCGCCTCGGGCTCCGCCGGAGTCTGCGCGGCGCCGCTGGTCAAGGATGCCGAGACCAACGCTTGCGGCTACCCCGTCGTCGTGCAGGCGCAGCTGCCCATGAACGCGTCCGGCGACGGCCCGTTCCAGGCCAGCTATATCGCGGCCTCGACATCCGACCCGTCGCAGACCGATTCGGTCGAGAACCAGTTGGCCAAGCTGTCGTCCGCCGCCTTCGTGCTGGCCAACGACATCTCCGCCGCCCTGCGCGGCACGGCCACGCCCCAGACCACGCTGACGGCGACGATCGGCGGCAGCGTCACCTTCCCCCTGTACGTCAAGTCCAACAGCGTCGACACCTTCGCCCTGTCGTACTCGGGCACCGACTTCAACGCGGGCATCGTCCCGGCCGGCTGGCGCGTGGAATTCCGCTCGCCCACCGCCGGCACCTGCGACGCGCCGGGCGCCCAGATCATGAACGCCCGCGTCACCGAGACGGCTGACCCGTCGGACACGACCACGCCCGACGCCACGCTGATCGCCTGCGCCGTGGTGTCCACGCCCGAAGACGCGGCCCAGAGCACGCAGAAGGTGTACTTCAAGGCCACCGGCACCTCGGGCGTGTCCAGCGCCAAGCTCGACGCCGTGACGATCAGCGCGAACCGCCAGATCTCCCTGGTGCCCAACCAGACCCAGCAGGTCGCCCCCGGCGGCAGCGTGACCTATAGCCACGTGCTGACCAACCAGGGCAACCAGGCCGAAGGCGGCACCTGCTCGGCCATGAGCTTCTCGGGCGATAACTCGCTGGCGGGCGACGGCTGGACCTCGGTCGTGTACTACGACGCCAACAACAACGGCGAACTGGATCCGAGCGACCCCGTGGTCGAATCGCTGGCCCAGATCACCGCCTCCGGCAAGTACACCGACGGCACCGCCGCCGTGGCGGGCACGCTGCCTTCGGGCAAGGGCCTGCGCCTGTTCGTCAAGGTCTTCGCTCCGTCGAGCGCGGCCGCCGGCGAAACCGACAACCGCACGCTGCAGGCCATCGTCAAGAACAGCACCGGCGCCGGCGCCTGCGCCAGCCCCGAACCGGCCGCGCAAAGCGTGGTGGACACCAGCAACGTCATGACCGCGCAGATCCGGCTGCTCAAGGAGCAGGGCCTGGACGCGAAGTGCGACGGCGTCGTCGACCTGGCTTTCAGCGCCACCCAGATCCAGGTCAAGCCCGGCGAGTGCGTGATCTATCGCGTGCAGGCCAGCAACCAGGGCGTGGACGCGGTCACCAACGTGATCATGAACGATTCGGTCCCGGCCTTCTCGACCTACGTCGACATCAAGGACTCGTCCATCTGCACCCCGGGTCAGGCCACCACGCCGGCCAATGGCGGCACCGGCTCGGTCACCTGCAACGTGGGTGAACTCAAGCCTGGCGCCAAGGCCACGATGCAGTTCAACGTCAAGCTGGACGACTGACCGTCCCTTCCCGTTCGCCTGGGCGCAAGCCCTGGCATCCGATTCGAGGCGGCTCCCGCCGGAGCCGCCTCGTCATTCCCAAAACCCTGATTCGGAAAGATTGATACGCATGCCTGTAGATTGGAGAAACTTCCTGTCTTTCCCCCAGGAGCGCGCATCCGGCGCGACGCGACCGGCCCCGGCCGCGCGCGGTCCGGGCCAGCTCGGGCGCGCCTGTCGCGCGCTGACGCTGGCCGCGCTCCTGCTGCCGGCATGGGCATCCATCTTCAGCGGCCACGCCAGCGCCCAAACCTCGATCGCGGATTCGCCGCAGGCAGGCATCATCCTGCGCACGCAGGCCGATGTCACGTTGCTGCCCGCCGGGCACACGCGGGAGGTCCGCATTCTCTCCAACATCGTCGAGGTCCGGGTCTCGCCGGTGGAAGCGTTGCTGCTCACGCCTGGCGGCTCGCGCGACGGCGTCCCCGGCGCCAGCGTGCAGATGCCGCACGTGCTGACCAATACCGGCAATATCGTCTCCGGTTATGCCTTTGACCTCAACGTCGTGGCCGGCAGCTTCGCGCCGCAAGCCCCCTACATCGTGCATGACCGCAACGACAACGGCGTCGAGGACGACGGCGATGCGCGCATCCCGTTGCACGGCCCCGCGTTCACGCTGGAACCTGGCGAGGCCGCCAGCCTGCTGGCGATCGCCACCGTGCCCGATGATGCGCGGGACGGACAGGCGGCCGTGCTGCGCCTTTCGGCCAGATCGCAGGCGCGCAGCGTGCTCACGAGCAAGAATGATGTCATCGTCGTGCGCGAAGGCGCGGCCTTCGCCTTGCACAAGACGGCCGACGCGGACCGCGCGCAGGGCGGCGACGTGGTCGGCTACACGCTCGACGCCACCAACAACGGCAATGCCGACGCCGAAGGCACGGAGACCGGCAAGGACCTCGACGGCGCCACAGGCGCGCTGCGCATCGACGGCGTGGCCGCCCGGGCCGTGCTGCTGCGCGACCGCATCCCGGCGCATACCCGGCTGGTCAGCGGTTCGCTGCAAACCGCCATCGCCGGCGCCCGGCGACTCTGGCATGCGCCGGGCGACGCGCCGTTTTCCTATCGTTCGAGCGAAGTGGCCAATGCCGACGAAGTGGCCATCGCGCTGCCGGTCGTGCAGCGCAATCAATCGCTGCGCATGGGCTTTTCCGTGCGCGTGGACGACGACCACGCCGGCCGCGTCGACAACGTCGGCGTGCTGAACTTCCACGCCGCGGCCTCGCCCGACGGCGTGCGCACGCAGCCTAGCAATACCGTGCCCGTGATGGTGGACGGTACCGAGGGCGTGGACCTGACGCTGGTCAAGACGCACGACGGCAATTTCCACGCCGGCCTGGAGCAGGCCTACACCCTGAAGGTGCACGCGGCCAACCAGCCCAGCGCCGGCGCGATCTCCGTCGTTGATACCCTGCCCGATGGCATGCAGCTGGTCTCGGCCACGGGGCCGCTCTGGACCTGCGACGCGGCCGGCCAGACCGTCAGCTGCCAGACCTCGCAGACCATCGGCCCGGATTCGCCCAGCGCGCCGCTGACGCTGGTGGCGCGCGTGCCCTCGACCGTGCTGGCAGGCCAATCCGCCGTCACGCTGATCAACCGCGCCGCCGTCTCCGGCGGCGGCGAACCCGCGGCCTTCGCCGGCAACAACAGCGTCGAGGACCCCACCGTGATCGAAGCCGGCGCCAAGCTGTCCGGCAAGGTCTGGCTCGATCTCAATCGGGACCGCCTTCACCAGGGCGGGGAACGCCCCCTGGCCGGCTGGCGCGCGCAACTGCTGCTGCCCTACAACGATCCGGCCGCGCGGACCGCCGGCCTGCGCAGCGTGGTCATCGGCCCCGGTACGCAGTACCGCCTGGTCCAGGAGGCCGTGACCGACGCCGCCGGCGCCTACCGCATGCAGGACGTGACGCCGCGCGCGGACTACGCGCTGCGCTTCCTGTCCCCCTCCGGCTACCAGTACGCCACGCCCGTGGACGGCGACAATGGCGCCGCGCAATCGGGCGCGCGCCCGGATACGGACGCCGGCATGCTGGTGGACCTGTCGATCGCGGCGAACGCCGACATCACCGGCCAGAGTCTGCCCGTCATCCCCAGCGGCGTGGTCTATGGCTCGTCGAACCGCCAGCCGCTGGCCGGCGCCATGGTGCGGCTGAGCGGCCCGGCCGGCTTCGATCCCGCGCGCCACCTGGTGGGCGGCGCGGGCAATGCCGAACAGCGCAGCAGCGACGAAGGCATGTACCAGTTCCTGCTCACATCGGACGCGCCCTCGGGCCGCTATCAGCTGCTTACCCGGCCCTCGGCCGGCTATGTGTCGCCGTCCACGGCGCTGCCGCCCCAGCCGCAAGCCCTGGTCCTGCCCACCGGCGCGGCCCCGCTGGCGGTGCAGCCGCAAGCCGCCCCGCCGCAGCCTGGCGAGGCCACCACCTACTACACCCAGTTCACGGTATCGTCCGGCAGCCGGCCCGTGGCCAACAACCACCTGCCGCTGGACCAGGCCGCGACCCAGGGCCTGCTGCTGCGCAAGAGCGCGTCCAAGAGCGTCGTCGAAACGGTGGACTTCGTGGACTACGCGCTCGAACTGAACAACCAGACGGGCGGGCTGCTGGCCGGCGCGACCTTCGAGGACCTGCCCGCCGCCGGCTTCGTCTACCAGCAAGGCTCGGCGCGGGTCATCACCGCCGCCGGCGCCAGCGCCGTCGAACCGCTGCTCACTCCCAACGGCAAGGGCGGGCTGTCGATGCGCTTCGAGCTGCCGTCGCTGCGCCTGGCCGACCAGGAAGCGCTGCGCCTGACCTATCGCATGCGCGTGAACGTCGGCGCCCTGCAAGGCGACGGCGTCAACCGCGCCCGCGCCACCAGCGGCGCGCTGCGCTCGAACGAAGCCTCGGCGCGGGTGAAAGTGGTCGGCGGCGTGTTCGCGGAAGAGGCCTTCGTCATTGGCAAGGTCACGCTGGACTGCAACCGCAATGGCATCCAGGACGAGGAAGCCGGCGAAATCGGCATCCCCGGCGTGCGCCTGTACCTGGAAGACGGCACCTTCGCCATCACCGACAGCGAGGGCAAATACAGCTTCTACGGCTTGCGTCCGCTGACGCACGTGCTCAAGCTCGACCTGACCACCCTGCCGCAAGGCGCGGTGCTGGGTTCGGCCGGCCACCGCAACAGCGTCGACGAGCAGGCCTCGCCCGCCGTCCGCACCCGCCAGGCCAGCACCCGCTTCGTCGACCTGAAGAAGGGCGAGCTGCACAAGGCCAACTTCGTCGAGCAATCCTGCGCGCCATCGGTGCGGCGGGATGTGATCGCGCGCCGCGACGCCGCCTCGGCCCAGCGAGACGAAGCCGCGTCCAGCGTGCGCCGCGACTTCAAGGCGCAGGCGCAGCTCGTGGAAACCACCGACGTGCGCAGCCGCCCGCAGACCGGCTACATGGATCCGGAGCGCGGCACGCCCGGCGCCGACCAGCCCCCGGGACGCGACGGGAAATCGCCGGCGCCGCGTGCGACGCGGACCGAAGCGGCGAACGCCGCCGGCGCGCCGGACGCCGCCACGGCCCGGCCGCTGGAGGAACTGCTGCCCGAGGCCGACCCGGAACTGGGCCTGCTCAACCTGAAGGAGGGCCAGACCCTGCCCATCGCCCAGACTTCCATCATGGTCAAGGGCCGTCTGGGGGCCGTCTTCCGCCTCAAGGTCAACGGCGCCGAAGTCGGCCAGGATCGCGTCGGCAAGAAGAGCCAGCTGCAGGACCAGGGCGTGCAGGGCTGGGAATACGTGGGCGTGAACCTGCGCCCCGGCGTCAACCGCATCCAGGTCGAACAGCTGGACGGCATGGGCAACGCGCGCGGCAGCGCGTCCGTCAGCGTGATCGCGCCCGGCAAGCTGGCCCGCATCGAACTGAGCGCCCCCGAGCGCCCCATGGCCGACGGCCGCACGCCGGCCAGATTGCGCCTGCGCCTGACGGACCGCGACGGCGTGCCCGTGACGGCCCGCACCCAGGTGACGTTGAACGCCACGATCGGCCAGTGGCAGCTCGAAGATCTGTCGCCCGCCGAGCCCGGCACGCAGATCTTCGTGGAAGGCGGCCAGGCCGAACTGCCGCTGACGCCGCCCGCCTCGCCCGGCGAGGGCCATGTCGAAGTGCAGGCTGGCAATCTGCGCAAGAAGATCCCGCTGGTTTTCGTGCCGGAACTGCGTCCGATGATCGCCGCCGGCATCGTCGAAGGCAGCATCAGCCTGAACCAGATCGACTTCTCGAAGATGGAGCCGGTGCGCTCGGGCGACGTGTTCGAGCGCGAGCTGCGCGCGCACAGCCGCTCGTTCAACGGCGGCAAGGGCTCGGCCGGCGGTCGCGCCGCGTTCTTCCTGAAGGGCAAGATCCGCGGCGACTATCTGCTGACCGCCGCCTACGACTCGGAAAAGACCACCCGCGACCGCCTGTTCCGCGATATCCAGCCCGACGAGTACTACCCCATCTACGGCGACTCGGCGCAGCGCGGCTTCGACGCGCAAAGCACCGGCCGCCTGTATGTGCGCATCGACAAGGACAAGTCGTACCTGCTGTATGGCGACTACACCACCGCCTCGTCCGACACGGTGCGCCAGATCTCGCAATACTCGCGCTCGCTCAATGGCGTCAAAGGCCATTACGAGACGGACATCCAGGGTCGCAAGGTGGAAGTGACCGGCTTCGCCGCGCACGACACGCTGCGCCAGATGGTCGAGGAATTCGCCGCCAACGGCACCTCCGGCCCGTTCCAGCTGCGTCACGGCGATCTGTACCTCAACAGCGAGCAGGTGGTGGTGCTGACGCGCGACCGCAACCAGCCGTCGCTGATCCTGCGCAGCGAGACCAGGCAACGTTTCGTGGACTACGAACTCGAACCCTGGACCGGCCGCTTGCTGTTCAAGGCGCCGATCCCCAGCTTCGACGCGGACCTGAACCCCAACTCGATCCGCGTGAGCTACGAAGTCGATTCCGGCGGCGAGGCTTTCGCGGTCTATGGCGCCGATGCGCAGGTCCAGGCGACCGAGAAACTGCGCGTGGGCGGCGTCTACGTGCGCGACGAGGATCCCGGCAAGTCCTTCGGCATGCGCGCGGTGACGGGCGAATACAAGTTCGGCGAGCGCACCACGCTGTCCGCCGAGCTGGCCAGCACCCGCAACGGCGACAGCAGCCTGCTGGACAGTCAGCTGACCGGTCAGCCCGGCGGCCAGGGCGAGACGCCGGCCGTCGCGCCCGGCGCCGACCTGCTGGGCGAGCACTCGGGCAGCGCCCGCCGCGTGGAGTTCCGCCACGAAGGCACGGACCTGAACGTGCTGGCGCAGTACGCCAGCGCCGACGAGGGTTTCGACAATATCTCCGCGCCGGTCTCGCAGGGCCGCACCGAGATCGCCGGCAAGGCCGAGTACCGCATCGACGAACATACCGCGCTGCGCGGCGAGATCCGCAGCAGCGAGGACGAGCGCTACGGCAGCAAGCGCGAAGGCGCCACCGTGTCGGTGGAACGCCGGCTGAGCGAGACCGTGGTGGCCGAGGCCGGCATGCGACGCTATGCGGAAACCGTCGCCGACAATGGCTACATGGCCGAACAAGGCGTGGCGCCGTACTCGGGCACCACCCTGCGCGGCAAGCTGAGCGTGCAGTGGCCGACCAACCCGAACGCCGTCGGCTACCTGGAATACGAACAGGATGTCAGCGAGTCCGACCGCCGCGTCGCGGCCGTGGGCGGCGAGTACCGGCTGGGTTCCGGCGGGCGGGTCTATGGCCGCTACGAATTCCTGTCCAGCCTGGGCAGCCTGTATTCGCTGAACGATACGCAGCGCCGCTACACCGGCCTGTTCGGCTTCGACACGCAGTACATGAAGGACGGTTCGGTGTTTTCCGAATACCGGATGAACGATGCCATGGACGGCCGCAGCGCCCAGGCCGCCGTCGGACTGCGCAACCTGTGGAGCGTGACGGATTCCTGGCGGCTGGGCACGACTTTCGAAAGCACGCGCCCGCTGTTCGGTCCCGAACGTGGAGACACTGGCGGCTACGGCGGCGCCTTCTCGATGCCCGGCGACTACGCCAGCCTGAACGAAAGCTCGGTGGCCGGCACGGTGGCGGCCGAGTACGTCGGCAGCGAGCGGATGAAGTTCAGCACGCGCCTGGAAGCGCGCCGCGCCACCTCGCTGGACAGCTATCTGCACACCGCGGCCGTGGCCTACAAGCTGTCGCCGGACTGGACCCTGCTGCTGCGCAACGGCGTGCAGCTGGACAAGGGCCGCGACGGCAACGCCGGCGACGCCACCCGGCTGCGCCAGCAGATCGGCGCGGCCTACCGCCCGGTGGACAACGACCGCTTCAATTTCCTGACGCGCTACGAGCATCGCGCCGAGCGCCTGTCGGGCGCGGCCAGCAGCTACCTGGCCGGCTCGGCCAGCGGCCTGGACAGCCAGTTCCTCGCCAATGGACTGCGCCAGGACACGCACATCCTCTCGGCCCACGCCAACTGGCAACCGATCAGCAAACTGACGCTGTCGGGCCGCTACGCCTTCAAGTGGACCACCGACGAATCCAACGGACTGTCGTCGAAGAACTGGGCCCATCTGGTCTACGGTCGCGCCATGTGGGACCTGGCCCGGCGCTGGGACGCCGGCGTGCAGGCCTTCGCCATGACCGGCAAGGGCGGCGCGCGCCAGACGGGTTTCGGCGTGGAAGCCGGCTACATGGTGACGCCCGACGTGTGGGTGTCGGTGGGCTACAACTTCAGCGGCTTTCGCGAGACCGATCTCGCCGGAGACGCGCAGACCAACCGGGGCGTGTTCCTGCGCCTGCGGATGAAATTCGATGAATCGCTGTTCGACGGAGCTGGGCAATGACGATGCAGGCCACAAAGAACCGCCGCCCGCGCAAGGCGCACTGGCTGCCGGCGCTGATGATCGCGGGCGCGCTGCTCATGCCCGGGATGGAGCAGGCGCATGCGCAATCGCGCACCATCGTCAACACCGGCTTTGACAAACTGATGAATGGGGCCAGCCCCACCCCGCCGTCGAACGGCGCGCTCTACCTTGACGATGCCCGCTGCACGGTCGGCGTAGCTGGCAAGTGCCTGGCGGGCTGGCTGTCCACGCATCCGGCCCATTTTGAGTTCGGGCACATGATTGAGGCCGGCTCAAGCATGAGCACTTATGGCGTCACGCCCAACAGTGGCACAGCCTTTGTCGAACTGAACGCGGCGACCCGTTCTCGCCTCTATCAGAACATCTGCCTGAAATCCGGTGAATCGATCCGGCTGTCCTATTGGCTGTCGTCCAGAAATGGCACCGACGGCAATGGCGCGCACGATAGCCAGGTCCAGGCCGGCATCTGGCCGCTGAATCATGCAGGTCCGCTAGGCGGGGCGATCATGGCCGTCCCGTCCAGCGTGCGTCCGGGCTCGCAGCCCGGCTGGAACGAGGAGACCGCCGTACTGACACTGCCGGCATCCTACCCGTCAGGCATCTATCAATTGGGTTTCGAAGCCATCCTGCCGCAGGGGAATTCCAGCTACAGCAACCTGCTGGATAACGTCACTATTCCCATCAAGCCCCTGATCGACCTGGGCGGCAGCCAGACGAATGCCATCGTGGTCGAAGGCACCGAGTCGCCCACGATCAAGGTTCGTATCAATGGCCGCGTAAGCGCGCCAATCCGGCTGGTGTTCAAGGCCTCCGGCACGGCCACGCCCGACGAGGACTACCGGTTGGGCAAGCCCGCCGGCCTGCCGGGCTCGGCCCCAACCCTGGAACACAAGAACGGCAGCGATACCTGGACGCTGTTGGTGCCGCAAGGCGAGTACCACGGCGGCCTGTCGACAACCGTGGGCGGCGGCGTCATCAGCCTGCCCTTCGAGGCCCTGGCGGATGAAGCCGCCGAAGACAACGAGACCGTGGTCTTCACGCTGCAGGCGCCAGGCGTCAACGGTGCATCTCCCTCGCTGGACTGGAACATGGAAGATCCGATCTGCAGCGGCACCGGTGATACCGTCAAGCAGGCCAGCTATCTCATCAAGGAAACGGTACCCACGATCAAATTCAGCGGCACGGTATACAACGACCAGAACGGCAACGACGCGCTGGATGAGCAGGAAAACTGGACCTCGGTGGAGCCGCTGGCCTCGAACGTCTACGTCAACCTCGTGCGCAAGAACGAAGTCGTGTCCTCGCAGGCAGTGGCGCCCGGCGCGGGCAGCTATCAGTTCGCCGCGCCCAGCGATACGGACTACACCATCGTCCTGTCGGACTCCCCCGCCAATCCGTCTCCTACGCCCCCGGTCTACTGGCGTTTCAAGAGCCCGGCGTCCGGCATTCTCGGCCCCTATTCCGAGGGCCAGGATACACAGGACTTCGGCCTGACGCCCGCCACCGACGCCTCGCTGTCCAAGGCGTTCGACCAGATCCGCATCCCGCTGCAAGGCAAGGCGAAGGTCATCTTCAAGCTGAAGAACAGCAACAACGGCCTGGATCAGCACGATGGCCTTGCTTTCACCGATCTGCTGCCAGAGGGCCTGGTGATCGATGGACAACCCCAGGCCGCGCAATGCGGCGGCACCGTGACGGTATCCACCCAGAACGGCCGCTCGCGCCTGCGCTTTGCCGGCGGCAGCCTGCCCAAGGGCGTCAGCAGCTGCGACGTGACCGCGACCGTGCTGGGCCAGACCCTGGGACTGAAAACCAATGACCAATCGAATCTGAGCGAGGTCTCATCCAACCTGGCCGTATCGGTCAATGCCAGCATTCGCGTCGGCCTGAACTACGACGTGGAGGGTGCGGTCTACCGAGACGCCAACGCCAACGGCCATCTCGACGCGGAAGAAGGCGGCGTCGGCGCAACGTTGTGGGTCAAGCTGACGCCGCGTTCTTCGCGCCGGCGGTCAATGCCAGGCGCCGGCGCTGGACGTCGTGGTCGCCGACGCGGCCAGCGGCCGCTACCACATCAAGGCCGCGCCCGCGGGCGACTATTGCCTGATCGCCTCCGACAACAGGGATCCGGCAGACATCACACCATCCACGCCGGGCTGGACGCCGTCGGCGCCGGCGGACGGCCGGCTGTCCATCTCGATCAGCAACGCGGACCTGCGCAACCGCGACCTGGGCCTGTACCGAGGCCTGATCGTCAAGGGCCGGGTGTTCCGCGATACCGGAACGCCGGACGCCCGGGCCGGCAACACCGCCAACAACGGCGTCGCGGACAGCGCGGAACCTGGCCTGCCGGGCGTCGGCGTGCGCGTCCAGGCCGGCGGCCGCGTCTATTCCAGCGGCTCGACCGATGCCGACGGCGCCTACGCGCTGTTCGTGCCCGTGCCGCAGGACGGCGGCCCCGCCGCCGGCCAGCCCATCGAAGTGGCGCAGACCAATCCGCAGGGCCACGTCTCCACCGGCGCCTCGGTGCAGGGCAAGCCGATCTCGGGCTCGGCCAGCGTCGGCGGCACGCAATACACCTACGACCGCGACGCCGACATCCTCAGCTTCGCGCCCGGCGGTCGCAGCGTCCTGGACGGCCTGGACTTCGGCGACGTGCCCGACAGCCGCCTCAGCCACGACGGCAACCTGGACGGCACGCCGGGCGCGGCGCTGACCTTCCCGCACGTCTTCACCGCCGGCACCCGTGGCAGCCTGCGCCTGAGCAGCAGCGCCGTGCCCTCGCCGCCAGCGGAGAACTGGACCGATGCGCTGTATCGCGACATCAACTGCAATGGACAGATCGACGTCGACACGGATACGCTGATTCCATCCGAACAGGTCTTCGATCTGGACGCCGGCCAAAACCTGTGCCTGGTGCACAAGCAGTTCATTCCCGCCAATGCGGCCACCGGCCACCGCAACGTCGTCACGCTGCGCGCGGAACTGACCTACGCCAACGCCGCGCCGGCGCTCAGCGCCGTCTACACGCGCGAGGACCGGACCACGGTGGCGCAATCCGGCGCGCTGGAACTGGTGAAGGAGGTGCGCCACACCGGCCCCAACTGCACGCCGCTGCCCTCGCCGCAGGGAGACTGGGCCAGCAACAATCAGGCGCGTCCCGGCGACTGGCTGCAATACCGCATCACGTACCGCAACAAGAACATCGATCCCTTGCGCAACCTGGTCATCACCGACGCCACGCCGGCCTTCACCCGCTACGTCAACGCAACCTGCGGCACCAGCACGCCTGACGGCCTCGCCTGCTCGCCGCCCAGCGCCGGCAGCAATCCCCCATCCGCGCCCAAGGCGGGCGCCGCCGGCATCCTGCGGTGGGAGTTCCAGGACAAGCCAGGCGCGACGGGCGGCCTGCTGAGCGGCGCAGCCGGCAACGTGGATTTCTGCATCCAGCTGGAACCCTGAGAGGCGGCGCGGTCACGCGCATGGCGCCCGATGCGCGATGCCCGCCATGCCGCCACTGTCCAGCGACACGCAAACAAAAACGCCATCCTGTTTCCAGGATGGCGTTCATTGCCAGGAAGGCGGCGGATGAAGGACGCCGAACCTCAACGCTCGTCCGGATCCTTGCCGCTTGCTTCCTGCCAGGTTTTCCACAGCTGCCAACCCACCAGCGCGCCCGCCGCGACCTTCAGCAGGCGAAAGCGCTTGCCTCCACGCATGAACATGGCGGACAGCGACGAGCTGACCAGTGGATAACGGCGCGCCAGGCCGATGGCCTGCAAGGCCCAGCGTGACGCATTGCTGGACGCCAGTCCGGGCAGCAGGCTCTTGAGGAGCGAGGCCGGCTCCAGCTTGCGGCCGGCGCTGGCGATGCCCTGGGCCAGGGATTCGCGCTCGATGGCGGCGCGCGCGCGCAGCAGCTCGATGCGCACCGCGCGGTCGATGGAGGGAGAACGCTTTGCCATGGCTCAGTCCTCCCCGCGCCGGCGCGGATCCTCGTCATGCGCGTCGCGCACGCGCTCGAGCAGTTCCGCGTCGCGGCCCAGCTCTTCCAGCGTGGCCGAGAACGGCGGCGGGCCATAGAGCAGCGCCTGCCTGACCGCGACCAGCAGCCCCACCCCCAGCACCGCGTACAGACCGGCCAGCAGGCCCAGCGCCAGATAACGGTTTTCGGTGGGCCAGAACGCCACCGCGATGCTGACCGTGAACACCAGCACCGCCAGCGTCAGGAACAGCAGGGCGGCGAAGGCCATGCCCAGCAGCTTCAGCAGCCGCGCCTTTTCATCCGCCGCCTCCAGAGCCAGCAGCTCCAGACGCGTGCGCAGCAGCCCGACCAGGCCGGAGGCGACGCCAAATACAGATTTACGCAGACCCATGAGTCATGGCGCGACCGCGCGGACGGCCGGACGATGCGTCCGGGCCGCCGCGCAAGCCGCGCCGTTCCCGTCAGCGGCGGCTGATCAGCAGGCCGAGCAGCAGGCCGGTCACGCCCGCGATGCCGATGGCCTGCCAGGGATTGTCGTGCACGTAGTCGTCGGTGGCGCGCGCCGCCTTGCGGCCGCGCTCCAGCACCGCGTCCTGCGCCTCGTAGAGGGCCTCGCGGGTGCGTTTCAGGGAGGTGAGCGCGCGGTCGCGCAATTCGTTGGCCTTGTCACCGGTGCTGCTGGCGGCTTCGCGCAGCAGGCTCTCGGCATCGTTCAGGCTGGTCTTGACACTGTCGATCAGGCGTTCTTTCGCCGCGTCGTCGGTTTTCTTGGTGGCCATGTGTTGAGCTCCTGTTGTGTGTCGATGACAAAAACATCATACCAGCCGCGTCGCGCCCCGCAGGCGGCCGCGGCCCCGCGCTACTTGATCTGCGTGATCTCGACGGCGGATTTCACGCCGCCCTGATCGATGTCCTGCTTCATCACCAGGTTCACCGCCGGGCAATACCAGTCAGTGACCGTGGTGTTCATGCCGGGAATCGGAATCGTCAGCCCCTGGAACGAAGCCATGGTGGGATCGGAATTGCGGGTGTAGGTGATGGGATGGCAGAACTGCTTGCCCAGCGCCGTGTCCACCGGCTTCTGCTGTCCCACCGTCTTCTGGCCGATGCGCACGGTCGTGCTGGGCTGGCCGCCCACCGGCGCGTCCTTGCCGATCTTCAGGCGGAAGGACGAGCCCGGCAGCTTCTGGCCGGCATTGAGCTTGCCGTCATAGGCGAACAGGCCCAGCATGCGCAGGTCGAACTGACCCTCGGAAGGCTGGGGCGCCTCGCCTGCGGATGCGTACTTCAGAAAGGTCGCCTGGCCGTTCTTGACCGTCATCAAGTAGTCCAGCTTCGATTTGCCCGGCGGCAGGCCGGCGTAGCTGAAACGCGCCACGCCCTGCACCCGCGCGCGGCAATTGTCGCCATTGCTTTTTGTAACCTCGGCAAAGCTCAGGTCGGCGCCTAGCGCCAGGTTGCCCGTGCCGGTCAGCTGCACGGCGCCGCCGTCGTGCATGAATTGCGCGTCGCACACGCCGGCCTGCGCCGTGCCCGCCGCCACCGCCATCACCGCCAAACCTGCCCAATTTCGCAATGCCACTCGTCGCTCCAGTAATCCGGAAAATACGTCCCGCCCGCGAGCGGAAACTGGATCGATACTACACCGGGCGGCGCGGGCGGCATATGTCCGAACGTGACAGTCCGATCAAGCGGCAACGGCATCCGGCCGGTCACCCCGCCGGCGCCAGCCGCCTGATGCGCGCGCGGATTTCCGGGGCGCAGGAACCGCAGCCCATGCCGCAGCCCAGCCCGGCCTGCAGCCCGTCCCAGTCCAGGCCGTCGGCGATGGCGGCGTCGATGGCCGCCTCGTCCACGCCCTTGCATATGCACACCATGCGCTTGCGCGCCGCCTCGATGCGGCCGGTCAGCAGCGCGGCCAGGCTGGCCGGCGCCGCATCGCCGCCGGCCCAGGCCAGCAGCGCGTCCTGCGCGCGCACATCGCCGGTGAGCAGGAACGCCGCGGGCGCGCCGCCGGCGGTTCGCAGGCGCCGCAGCACGCCGCGCGCCGGATCGTCGAAGGCGGCGTCCGGACAACGCAATTCCAGGGCCTCCAGCAGTTCCTCCAGCGCCGCGCCGTCGGGCGCTTGCGCCGCGCCCAGCTGCAGGCGCGCGCCGCCCACGGCGGCCGGCAGGACCACCGCGTAGTCGTAGCGGCCCAGCCACGGGGCCAGGCGGGCGCGCAGCGCCGGGCCGTCGCCCTGGATCCAGCCACACGCCCGCCAAGTCAGCTTGGCCGGCTCGGCCGAGATGGCCGCGTGCTTGAGTTCCGGCTGGCGGGAGATGGGATCCGCCGCGTCATGCGTCAGCGCGTTCACGCCCAGTCCGGCCATGTAGGCGCTGCCCCAGTGCATCGGCAGGAAGGCCTGGCCGGGCCTGAGTCCCTCGTCCGGCCGCGCCGGCAGCACGATGCTGCCACGCCGCGACTTGAGCCGGGCCAGCGCGCCGGGCGCGAGCCTGAGCCTGCGCATGTCCTCCGGATGCAGCGACACCCAGGGCTCATCCACATGCTGCGTCAGCGCGCGGGCGAGCGAGGTGCGCGCCAGCGTGTGCCAATGGTCGCGCAGCCGTCCCGTGGTCAGCTTGAGCGGGTAATGCGCCGACACGGATTCGACGGGCGGCCGGTAGCCCAGGTCATGGAAACGGGCGCGCCCGTCCGGCGTGGGATAGCGTCCATCGCCATACAGGCGCGCCCTGCCCTGCCCCGCGCGATACGGCCACTGCTGCGGACCGTCGCGCTCCAGCGTCGGGTAGTCCAGCGCGCTGTAGTCCAGGTCCCGGCCCGCCGTCATCCTGGCGTGCTCGGCGTACACCTCGCTTTCATCGCGATAGCCGAACAGCGCGGCCTTGCGCGGCGCGATGCGGGCCGCCAGCCTGAGCGCGACCGCCTGCGCCAGCCGCCAGTCGGGCATGGCGTCGCCCGGCGGCGCGATGGCGGCCCGCACGCGGCTGATGCGGCGCTCGGAATTGGTCATGGTGCCGGATTTCTCCGGCCAGGTCGCGGCGGGCAGCACCAGGTCGGCATGGGCCAGCGTCTCAGCGCCGGCATAGGCTTCCTGCACGATCACGAAATCCGCGCGCGCCAAAGCGGCGCGCGCGCGGGCCTGGTCGGGCATGGACTGGGCCGGGTTGGTGGCGGCGATCCACAACACCTTGATGCGGCCCTCGCGCGCGCGCTCGAACAGCTCCAGCGCGCTGGCGCCGGGCGCTTCGGGCAAGGCGTCCACGCCCCATAGCGCGGCCGCCTCGGCGCGGTCGCCGGCGTCGGCCGGATCGCGGTGCCCGGGCAGCAAGGTGGCCATGCCGCCGGCCTCGCGTCCGCCCATGGCGTTGGGCTGGCCGGTCAGCGAGAACGGCCCCGCGCCCGGCCTGCCGATCTGGCCCGTGGCCAGGTGCAGATGGATCAGCGCGGTGTTCTTGTCGGTGCCGCTGGCCGACTGGTTCAGGCCCATGGTGTACAGCGACAAGGCAGCGCCCGCGCCGCCGAACCAGCGCGCGGCCTGGATGATGTCCCGCGCGGGAATGCCGCAGACCTCGGCGGCCGCGCCGGGCGTGAATTCATGGATGCGGGCCTTGAGCGCCTCGAAGCCCGAGGTATGGGCGCGGATGTAGTCCTGGTCGACCAGTCCTTCCCACACCATCACGTTCAGCATGGCGTGGAACAGCGCCACGTCCGAGCCCGGCGTCAGCGGCAGGTGCAGATCGGCGCCGGAGGCCGTGTCGGTGCGGCGCGGATCGACCACGATGAGCTTCATGCCGGGCCGGCTCGCGCGGGCGGCCTCGAGCCGGCGGAACAGCACCGGATGGGCATAGGCCATGTTGGACCCGGCGATCAGCACCGTGTCGGCCAGTTCCAGGTCCTCGTAGCAGGCGGGCGGCGCGTCGGCGCCCAGCGTGCGCTTGTAGCCCGACACCGCGCTGGACATGCAGAGCCGCGAATTGGTGTCGATGTTGTTGGTGCCGACCAGCGCTCGCGCCAGCTTGTTGAAGACCGCATAATCCTCGGTCAGCAGCTGGCCGGACAGGTAGAAGCCGACAGAATCCGGCCCGTGCCGGACGATGGCGTCGGCCAGCCGGTCGGCAGCGATGTCCAGCGCCTGGTCCAGCCCGATCGGCTTGCGCGGCTCGTCCTTGCCCGCGCGCCAGGACGCGGCGAGCACGCGCGCATGATCGGCGCGGACCGTGTCGGCCAGGGCCAGGCCCTTGCTGCACAGCCGGCCGTGGTTGGCGGGGTGGCTGTCGTCGCCGCGCACCGCCAGCACCGCGCCCTGGCTGACCCGCACGCGCACGCCGCAGCCCGTGCCGCAGTAGCAGCACACGCTGGCTACCTCCGCGCCCTCGTCCCGCGCCGGATGGATGCTGACCGGAATCGCCGCCGCGTCCATGGCTAGTCCAGGTCCAGGCTGACCACGCCGGCCTCGACCCGGACAGCGACCGCCCGGGCGCAGCCCACGTCGGGCGCCTGCGCCTGGCCGCTGTCCAGGTCGATTACCCAGTTGTGCAAGGGGCAGGTGACCGAACGGCCGTGCACCAGGCCGGCCGACAAGGGACCGCCCTTGTGGGGACAGCGGTCGATCAGGGCGAACACCTCGTCGCCATGGCTGCGGAACACGGCGATGTCCTCGCGGCCGGGACGGCGCACGATGCGGGCGCCCTGCGGCGGAATGTCCTCGACCCGGCAGATCTCGGACCAGTTTTGCGTGATGGTGGCGGTTGTCATAGCGGCGCTCATGCGGAAAGGATCTCGAACTCGCGCGCGGCGGGCGCCCCGGCCGTTCTCTCGCGCCAGGGATCGGACTCGAAGGACAGGGCGAAGCGCAGCCGCGCGTACAGGAGCTTGCGGTTTTCCGGGTCCTCGACCACCTGCCGCCTGGCGTGCTCCAGGCCGACGCGGGCCAGATAGTGCACCGTGCGTTCCAGGTAGAAGGCTTCCTCCCGATAGAGCTGCAGGAACGCGCCGGCATACTCCAGCACCTCGTCCTGCGTCTGCACCTTGACGAAGAACTGGGCCACCTCGGTCTTGATGCCGCCGTTGCCGCCCACGTACAGCTCCCAGCCCGACTCCACCGCGATGATGCCCACGTCCTTGATGCCCGATTCGGCGCAGTTGCGCGGGCAGCCCGACACCGCCAGCTTGACCTTGTGCGGGCTCCACATGCCCACCAGGTCCTTCTCCAGCGCGATGCCCATGCCCGTCGAATCCTGCGTGCCGAAACGGCAGAACTCGCTACCGACGCAGGTCTTCACGGTGCGCAGGCTCTTGCCGTAGGCGTGGCCCGAGGGCATGTCCAGGTCCTGCCAGACCTTGGGCAGGTCTTCCTTGCGCACGCCCAACAGGTCGATGCGCTGCCCGCCCGTCACCTTCACCATGGGGATCGCGTACTTGTCCGCCACGTCGGCGATGCGGCGCAGCTCGGACGCATTGGTCACGCCGCCCCACATGCGCGGCACCACGGAATAGGTGCCGTCCTTCTGGATGTTGGCGTGCATGCGCTCGTTGGCCAGCCGGGACTGGCTGTCGTCGCGCGCCTCGCCCGGCCAGGTGGACAGCAGGTAGTAATTGATGGCGGGACGGCAGGTCGCGCAGCCGTCCGGCGTGCGCCATTCCATGAAGGCCATCACATCGGCCACGCGGGTCAGGTGATGCTCGCGGATGGCGCGGCGCAGCTCGCCGTGGGTATGCGAGGTGCAGCCGCACACCGGCTTTTCCGAGCGGGGCTTCACGTCCGCCGCGCCGCCCACGCAGTTGATCAGGATCTGTTCGACCAGCCCCGTGCAGGAGCCGCAGGAGCTGGCCGCCTTGGTGTGTTTCTTGATCTCGTCCACCGTGAACAGGCCCTGCTCGCGGATGGCCTTGACGATAGTGCCCTTGCAGACGCCGTTGCAGCCGCATACTTCGGCGCTGTCCGCCATGCCGGCGGCACGGCTCTCGCCCGCGTGACCGGTATCGCCCACGGCGTGTTCGCCGAACATCAGCTGGTCGCGCAGCGCGCCGATCTCCTTGCCCTCTCGGATCAGCCGGAAATACCAGGCGCCGTCGGCCGTGTCGCCATACAGGCAGGCGCCCACCAGGCGGTCGCCCTGGATCACCAGCTTCTTGTAGACGCCGGCCGAGGGATCGGCCAGCGTGATCGCCTCGGTCAGGCCGTCGCCCACGAAATCGCCGGCCGAGAACACGTCGATGCCGGTCACCTTGAGTTTGGTGGACGTGACGCTGCCCTCGTAGCGCCCGATGCCATGCAGCGCCAGATGGTTGGCGGCCACCTTGGCCTGCTCGAACAGCGGCGCGACCAGGCCGTAGGCCATGCCCCGGTGCCTGACGCATTCGCCCACGGCATAGATGCGGGGATCGTAGGTCTGCAGCGTGTCGCTCACCACCACGCCCCGGTCCACATGCAGGCCGCAGCTTTCGGCCAGCTCGGTGTTGGGCCGTATGCCCACGGCCATCACCACCAGGTCCGCGGCGATCTCCTCGCCATCGGCGAAGCGCAACGCGCGCACCCGGCCGTCATCGCCCGCCAGGATCGCCTGCGTCTGGCGCTGCATCAGGAAGCGCAGCCCCCGCGCCTCCAGGCTCTGCCGCAGCAGGCCGGCGGCCGCGCCGTCGAGCTGGCGGTCCAGCAGCGCTTCGCCCAGGTGCACCACGGACACGTCCATGCCGCGCGCGGCCAGGCCATTGGCCGCTTCCAGGCCCAGCAGGCCGCCGCCGATCACCACGGCATGGCGGTAGCGCGCGGCCGCGTCGATCATCAGGTTGACGTCGCGGATATCGCGGAACGTGACCACGCCGTCCAGCTCGCATCCCGGCACCGGCAGCATGAAGGGATTCGATCCGGTCGCCAGCAGCAGGCGGTCATAGGGCAGCGTGGCGCCATCGTCGAGCTGCGCGATGCGCCGCGCCCGGTTCAGGCCCGTGACCTTGCGGCCCAGCAGCAGCCGGATACCGTTCGACGCGTACCAGTCCTCGCGGTTGAGGATGATGTCGTCCAGCGTCTGCTCGCCGGTCAGCACCGGCGACAGCAGGATGCGGTTGTAGTTGACGTGCGGCTCGGCGCCGATCACGGTGATGTCGTACAGGTCGGGCGCCAGTTTCAGCAGTTCCTCGACCGCGCGGATGCCGGCCATGCCGTTGCCCACCACCACCAACTTCTGTTTCTCTTGCATGATGTCCCTCTCAGCCTGTAGTTCCGGATGCGCTCAGGCCACGGCCCGTGAGGCTCCGGCGTCGTCCGGCGCGCCGCCCTCGGCCCTGCCGGCCTGGACGCCGGACTCGCGAGCCGCCGCGTGCTCCGGATTGCCATGGCGGCGGTGCAGGAAGTCCACTACCGCGGCGCGGCAGGCGAGGTAGACCGCGTCATTGGCCAGTGCCACGCGGTCGCGCGGTCGCGCCAGCGGCACGGCCAGGATCTCGCCGATGGTGGCGGCCGGCCCGTTGCCCAGCATGACGATGCGGTCCGACAGCAGCACGGCCTCGTCCACGTCGTGCGTGACCATGATGGTGGTGGTGCGCGTCTTGGCCACGATCCTGAGCAGCTCGTCCTGCAGATGCGCGCGCGTCAGCGCATCCAGCGCGCCGAACGGTTCGTCCATCAGCAGCACGCCCGGCTCGATCGCCAGCGCCCGCGCGATGCCCACGCGCTGCTTCATGCCGCCGGAGATCTCGCGCGGCAGCTTGTTCTGCGCGGGCAGCAGTCCCACCAGTTCCAGCGCCGCGCGCGTGCGCTCGGCCAGCCGGGCGCGGTTTTCGCTGCCGCCGAACACGCGCTCCACCGCCAGGTGCACGTTCTGGAAGCAGGTCAGCCAGGGCAGCAGGGAATGGTTCTGGAACACCACCGCGCGGTCGGGCCCGGGTCCGGTGATCTCGCGCTCGGCGCACAGCAGCACGCCAGTGGTGGGGCGCGTCAGGCCGGCGATCAGGTTCAGCAGCGTGGACTTGCCGCAGCCCGAATGCCCGATCAGCGTGATGAACTCGCCCTGGTCCACGGTCAGGTCGATATCGCGCAGGGCCACGAAATCGCCCTTGCGCGTGGCGAAGGTCTGGCCCACGCGTTCTATGCGTACATGCTTCTTCATGCGGCTACTCCTCGGCGTAGGTAAAACGGCGCGCCAGCGCGACCAGCAGCGTTTCCAGCGCCAGCCCCACGATGCCGATCACGAAAATGGCGATGACGATGTGCTCGACCTTCAGGTTGTTCCATTCGTCCCACAGCCAGAAGCCGATGCCGGTGCCGCCCGTCAGCATCTCGGCCGCCACGATCACCAGCCAGGCCGTGCCGATGGACAACCGCACGCCGGTCAGCACATAGGGCAGCACCGCCGGCAGCAATACCTTGGTGACGACCTTCCATTCCGACAGATTCAGCACGCGCGCCACGTTCAGGTAGTCCTGCGGCACGCGCGTCACCCCAACGGCGGTATTGACGATCATGGGCCAGATGGAACAGATGAAGATCGCCCAGATGGCGGCCGGATTGGCGGCCTTGAACAGCAACAGGCCCAGCGGCAGCCAGGCCAGCGGCGACACCGGCCGCAGCAGGCTGACGATGGGCGAGAACATGGCGCGCAGCGCGGCATAGCGACCGATGGCGAAGCCCGCCGGTATGCCCACGATGGCGGCCAGCCCGAAGCCGACGGCCACGCGCTGCAGCGAGGCCAGCAGGTTCCAGCCTATGCCCTTGTCGTTGGGCCCGTTGTCGTAGAAAGGATCGGCGAACAGCGCCTGGGCCGCGTGCCAGGTGACGCCGGGCGTGGGAATCTCGGGAATGCCCATGGCCACCGCCTGCCATGCCAGCACGAACACCGCGAATCCAGCCACCGGCCCGGCCACGGCCTTGAGCAGGGCCTCGACGCGGTCGCGCCAGAAGGCGCCCGTCCGGCCCGCGCCCGCCATGCCGGAGATCACATTGAACATATCCTTCTCCCTCGTTGCGGCGCTCAGGCCTTGACCTTGAAGCCGTCGGCATAGGCCGCCGGATCGCTGCCGTCCCAGGCCACGCCGTCGACCAGCGTGGACTTGCGCATCTCGCCGGCGGGCAGCGCCACGCCCACGGCCTGCGCCGCCTGGCGGTACACGTCGATGCGATTGATCTGCCGGGCCACGGCCAGGTAGTCGGGATGCGTCTTGAGCAGTCCCCAGCGCTTGTGCTGCGTCAGGAACCACATGCCGTCGCTCAGGTAGGGGAAGTTGGCCGCGCCATCGGCATGAAAGCGCATGGCATGCGGATCGCTCCAGGACTTGCCCAGGCCGTCCTCGTAGCGGCCCTGCATGCGGCCGACGATGCCGCCGGCATCGGTATTGACGTAGGACTTGGCCGCGATGGTCTCGGCGGTCTTCTGGCGATTGGCTTCGGACGCGTCGATCCACTTGCCCGCCTCCAGCACCGCGGCGGTGACGGCCCGCGCCGTATTGGGATGGCGCGCCACGAACTCGGCGCTGGCGCCCAGCACCTTTTCGGGATGATCGGCCCAGATGCCCTGCGTCGTGATGGCGGTGAAGCCGATCTTGTCCATGATCGCGCGCGCGCCCCAGGGCTCGCCGACGCAGAAGCCGTCCATGTTGCCCACGCGCATGTTGGCGACCATCTGCGGCGGCGGCACGGTGATGGCCTTGGCGTCGCGCATCGGATCGATGCCATGCGCCGCCAGCCAGTAATACAGCCACATGGCGTGGGTGCCTGTGGGAAAGGTCTGGGCGAAGGTGTATTCGCGCTTGTCGCTGGCCATCAGCCTGGCCAGCGACTCGCCGTCGCGCGCGCCAGCCTGCAGCAGCTTGTTGGACAGGGTGATCGCCTGGCCATTCTGGTTCAGCCCCATGAGCACCGCCATGTCCTTGCGCGGACCGCCGATGCCCAGGTGCACGCCGTAGACCAACCCATACAGCACATGAGCGAAATCCAGCTCGCCGTTCATGAGCTTGTCCCGCACGCCGGCCCAGGAAGCCTCCTTGGACAGCGTGATGGTGACGCCGTGCTTCTTGTCCAGGCCCAGCGCCGAGGCCATCACCACGGACGCGCAATCCGTCAGCGGGATGAAGCCGATCTTCACCTCGGTCTTTTCCGGCGCATCGGTGCCGGCCGCCCAGGCGCCGGCGCGCACCAGCGGATCTACCAGGGACAACAGGCCCGCGCCCGTCGCCGCGCGCGCGGCCCCCGCGAGCCAGCTGCGGCGTCCGGCATCGGCGCCATCGCGCGGGTCGGGTTTCGGGGCGTGTTCCGAACGGTCATGGTGTGACGACATGGGCATGGCTCCTGGCAAAAAAAAACGCCCCGCCCGCCACGGACCGGATCCGGTGGCGGGCGAGACGTCGTTGTCCCTGGCCGCGAATGCGCGGCGTTCAGCGTGGGCGACCGTCGTTGGCCGCCACTACCCCACAAGCAAGCGCCGTGCCAACCCCCGCCTCCCCCGGGCGCGGACCGGCGCAAAGTCCGTGATACCGCATGGATACTGGCTTGACGGCCGATCGACGCGGGCGCGGACCGACACCTTGCGGACACACACGGATGCGCCACAACGTGCGCCGGCGCACCAAGCCTGTGCGCGCCATGCCCCGCGCTTGTGCGCGGCGCGCGGCGGTCGCGCGCGCCGCGGCATGGCATGGAAATTGCGTGATCACCGCTATCCGGATTTGCAGGATCGAACGCCCCATGCTGAAAGTCATGCTGCTCAACGATGGCGAGGGACGCGCGGCGTCGCTGCGGCAGACGCTGGCGGCCGCGGGCGTGCTCGTCGTGGCCGAGGCCGCGCCGGGCATGGATCTGGCCGCAGCGATCGAAGACGCCGCTCCCGATGTGGTGCTGATCGACAGCGACGCGCCCGGGCGAGACACGCTGGAATATGTCTGCGTGGCCAGCGAGCACAGCGACCGGCCGGTGGTGATGTTCACCGGCGACGGCACGCGCGCGGCCATCCGCGAGGCGTTGCAGGCGGGCGTGGCCGCCTACGTGGTCGGGGACGTCCCCGCCGCCCGCATCGAAAGCCTGCTGACCGTGGCGATCGAACGCTTCGCCGTGGAGAAGTCCCGGCGCGAGGCGCTGCGCGAAGCCAAGCTTCGGCTGGCGGACAGGCAATGGGTGGAAAAAGCCAAGGGCATCCTGATGCAGACCCGCTCAATTTCCGAGGACGAGGCCCACCGGCTGTTGCGCGAACGCGCCATGCAGGCCCAGAAGCGCCTGGGCGAGGTGGCGCGCGAGGTCGTTGAGTTCAGTCAATGGCTGGGCCCAGGCTGAGCGCTAATAAGTTTTGGATATATGAATTCAATAAATCAAAAGTTGTGGGGATGAAACCCCATCCCTATGATCGACTGACATTTGCCGGGCCAGCCCGGAGCGGGTTTATTCCATGAAGCTCTTCCCCCTGTTCGCCGATCTGAACGGCCGCCCCGCGCTGGTCGTGGGCGGCGGCGCCGTTGCCGAACGCAAGACGCTGGCGCTGCTCGAAGCGGGCGCCGCCGTGACCGTGGGCGCGCCCGGGCTGACGCCCGCCCTGGCCGCGCTGGCCGCCGACGGCCGCATCCGTCACCATCCGGGCCGGTTCGACCCCGCCTGGCTGGACGCCGTCTGGCTGGTCGTGGCCGCCACCGACGACACCGGGGTCAACCGCGAGGTATCCGAGGCCGCCGAGGCCCGCCGCCTGTTCTGCAATGTGGTGGACGATCCGGCGCTGTCCTCGTTCCAGGTGCCGTCCATCGTGGACCGCTCGCCGGTGATCGTGGCGATCTCGTCCTCGGGCGTGGCCCCGGTGCTGGCCCGCCGCCTGCGCGAACGCATCGAATCGCTGTTCGACCACACACTGGGCCAGCTGGCCGGACTGGCCGAGCGCTACCGCCAGCGCATCCGCGCCGGCCATCCCGACCTGGGCGCCCGGCGCCGCTTCTACGACTGGCTGCTGGACGGCCCCGTGGCCGGGCTGCTGCGCCAGCAGCGGCCGGACCAGGCCGAGGCCGCGCTGGCCACCGCCCTGGACCAGCCCCTGCGCCCCGCCGAGGGCAGCGTGGTGCTGGTGGGCGCCGGACCGGGAGACCCCGGCCTCTTGACGCTCAAGGCGCTGCGGGCGCTGAACGAGGCCGACGTGATCATGTACGACCGCCTGGTCAGCGATGACATCATGGCCCTGGCGCGGCGCGACGCGACGCGCGTGTCGGTGGGCAAGCAGCCCGGCGAAGACCATCACGCCACCCAGGCCCGCATCCACGCGCTGCTGGTCGAGCACGCGCGCGCCGGACGCCGCGTGGTGCGGCTCAAGGGCGGCGACGCCTTCATCTTCGGACGCGGCGGCGAGGAACTCGAATACCTGCGCGAGCACGGCGTGCGCTATGAGGTGGTGCCCGGCATCACGGCCGCGCTGGCCTGCGCCGCCTACGCCGGCATTCCGCTGACGCACCGCGAGCACGCGCAATCGGTGCGGCTGGTGACGGCCCACTGCCGCGACGACGAAGACAACCTGGATTGGCCCGCGCTGGCCCGCGAAAAGCAAACGCTGGCGTTCTACATGGGCGTGGGCCAGCTGGACGCGCTCAGCCGCCGGCTGATTTCGCACGGCCGCGCGCCGGACACGCCGTTCGCGCTGATCGAGAACGGCAGCCGCCCGGAACAGCGCGTGCTGTCGGGCGCAGTGAAGGACCTGCCCGATCTGGCGCGGGCGCACGGCATCCGCTCGCCCGCCCTGCTCATCGTGGGCGAGGTGGCGGGACTGGCGTCCCGCCTGCAATGGTTCGGCCGCCATATCGATGGCGGCCAGGGCAACGGCCAGCCGCAGCGCCTGGCCGCCTGAGGCCGCCGCGCCGAAAAGGCTGCGCGGCGCTTAAGGCGGCCTGATCCCGTCAGTCGGTCTTCTGGGTCGTGCCGAAGATGCGGTCGCCGGCGTCGCCCAGGCCCGGCACGATGTAGCCGTGCTCGTTCAGGTGGTCGTCGATGGACGCCGTGTAGATATGCACGTCCGGATGCTTGGCCAGCACGGCGTCGATGCCCACCGGCGCGGCCACCAGCACCAGCGCGCGGATTTCCTTGCAGCCGGCCTTCTTCAGCAGGTCGATGGCGGCGACCATGGAGCCGCCGGTGGCCAGCATGGGATCGACGATCAGCGCCAGACGCTGGTCCAGCTCGCCGACCAGGCGTTCCAGGTAGGTATGGGCTTCGAGGGTTTCCTCGTTGCGGGCCACGCCCACCACGCTGACCTTGGCGCCGGGGATCAGGCTCAGCACGCCATCCAGCATGCCGATGCCGGCGCGCAGGATGGGCACCACGGTGACTTTCTTGCCGGCGATCTTCTCGACCTGGACCTGGCCGCACCAGCCTTCGACGGTGGCGGGAGCCAGCGGCAGATCCTTGGACGCCTCGTAGGTGAGCAAGGCGCCCACTTCCTGCGACAGTTCACGGAAGCTCTTGGTGCTGAGGTCGGCGCGGCGCATGATCCCGAGCTTGTGGCGGATCAGCGGGTGACGGATTTCGTGCACGGGCATGTGCGTAAATCTCCAGAATATTGAGAGTCGGGGGTGTTCGCCTCAGGCGCGGCGGCGGGCGGCGCGGCGCTTTCGCGCCGGCTCGCGGTCCGCCTTGGATACCGCGCCAGAGAATCGTAATCGGTTTGCGGGAATTTTTATCGCCGGACCGCCCAGGGTGGGAAAGACCGCCCTGGCGGAACCCGGCATGGACCATGCCCTATTGTTCGGCCAGCCAGGCGATGAGCGCGTCGTCGAAGGCGCGCACCGCGCCTGCCTGCTCGTGGTTGACCATGCTGACCAGCACGTAGCGCTTGCCGCTGGCGCCCAGCACATAGCCGGCGATGGAACGCACGTCGCGCAGCGAGCCGGTCTTCAGGTGAGCCATGCCCTGCGTGCCGTCGCCCTTGAGGCGGCGGCGCACGGTGCCGTCCACGCCGGCGATGGCCAGGGACGAAATGTATTCCGGCATGACCGGCGAATTCCAGGCCACGGTCAGCATGGACGCCAGGCTGTCGGCGGACACGCGCGCCTCGCGCGACAGGCCGGCGCCGTTGTCGATGACCAGTTCCGGCATGTCCAGGCCCTGGCGCGCCAGCAGGCTCTTGGCCACGGCTTCGCTGCTGGCCACGGTGGCCGGCTTGCGGCCGCGCTCGGCGCCCAGCGTCAGCAGCAGCGTGCGCGCCATGACGTTGTTGCTGCGCTTGTTGATCTGGCGGATGACCTCGGCCAGCGTGGGCGAGTCGTGCGAGGCCAGCACCACGGCGTCGCCCGGCACCATGCCGGTACGGACCTGGCCCTTGAAGGTGCCGCCCAGCTCGCGCCACAGCATGCGGAAGACCTCGGTGGCGTAGTCGGGCTGCGACAGCGCCAGCCGGTACAGGCTGAACTCGCCGCAGGAGCCCGCCACCTTGCCGCTGACGCGCAGGGTCACGCCCTGCTGGGTGATGAGCGGCTCGGTCGAGACCACGGGCGCGCCGGGGCAGCGCGCCTCTGTCCATTCCACCTTGCCCTCGATTTTCAGGCCGGGCAGCGGCGGATCGATCAGCGGCACCCACTTATGGGCCGCCGCGTCCGGCAGGAACATCAGGCGCACGGCGCCGAATCCCACCATGAGCGCGTCCGGGCTGGCGTTGTAGGCGCGGTCGGGCGCGCCGTCGAAGGCGCCGGGATCGGTGCCCACCTGACCGAAGATGCTGCGGTCGATCACCAGATCGTTGATCTGCTTGACGCCGCGCAGGCGCAGCTCGCGCAACAGCACCCAGAGATCCTGCATCAGGAACTGCGGATCGCCACCGGCGCGCAGGTACAGCGGGCCGGACAGCGCGCCCTTGGCGTCGGGCCGGGCGCCCGGCTCGGTCATGAATTCGGTGCGCCAGACGTAATTGGGCCCCAGCTCGGACAGGGCCGCCCAGGTGGTCACCAGCTTCATGACCGAGGCGGGATTGCGCGGCTCCTTGGCGTTGAGCGCCACCAGGCGCGGGCCGCCCACCTCCTGCACCACCAGGGACAGGGCGCTGTCCGGCAGCTTGGTTTCCTTCCAGGCCTTGACCACGGCCGGCGGCAGGCCCGGCACCTGGGCGCAGGCCGCGCCGCCAGCCAGGGCCAGCAGTCCGCCCGCCAGCCACCGCCTGAACCGGCCCGTTCCCGCCACCGCCCTGTTGTATCCCGTCATGCCCCGACCACCTGAATGCTTATCCGGCAAAACCGAGAGCATACAAAACCTGGAGCGCTTGCGGGCGCAGGGCGGGGCATGCAAGCGCCCGGCCGGCCCTGGAATCGGCCCGCCGGCTGATCGCCGGCAGCCCTCCTTCCTCTACTGCACGCGCCACTTGCCGCCCGCAACCGTCGCCATGACCAGGGCGCGCTCGTCCAAGCCGTTGTGGTCAGCCGGGCTCATATTGACCACGCCGGTGGCCGTGGGCAGGTTTTTCACATTTTCCAGCGCGTCGCGCAGCGCCGCGCGGAATTCGGGCGTGCCCGGCCTGGCCGCCTTCAGCGCCACGGGCACGGCCTGTTGCAGCAACAGCCCCACGTCCCAGGTGTAGGCGGCGAACAGGGACACGCTGCCCGCGCCATGGACGGCCTCGTACTTGGCTGCGAAGGCCTGGGCGCTGGCCTTGACCGGGTGGCTGTCGGGCAGCAGGCCGGCCACCATCACCGGCCCCACCGGCACCCAGGCGCCCTCGCAGGCCGCGCCGCAGACGCGCAGGAAGTCGTTGTTGGCCACGCCGTGGTTGAAATAGATCTTGCCCGGGTAGCCGCGCTCGCGCAGCGCCCGGGCCGGCATCGCGGCCGGCGTGCCGGACGCCCCCACCACCACCGCGTCCGGCGCCGCCCCGACCAGCTTGAGGGTCTGCGCCACGGCCGAGGTGTCCGTGGGCGCGAAGCTCTCCTTGCCCACCAGCTCGATGCCGTGCTTCTTGGCCGCCTTCTCGACTTCCACCCAGAAAGTCTCGCCCAGCGCGTTGTTGAAGCCGATGAACGCCAGTTTCTTCACGCCCTGGGCGGCGGCATGGCGCGCGATGCCCTCGGCCATCAGCGAATCGGAATGCGGCGTCTTGAACACCCAGCGCCGCTTGTCGTCCATCGGCTCGATCAGGCGGGCCGAGGACGCCAGCGTGATGACCGGGGTGGCGCCCGCCGCCACCGTGTCCAGCATCGCCATCGTATTGGGCGTGGTGCTGGAACCGATGATCAGGTCGACTTTGTTCTCGGAAATCAGCTTGTGCGAGTTGCTGACGGCGCGGGTCGGGTCCGAGGCGTCGTCCAGCACCACGTACTCGACCTTCGCCCCGCCGATCTCTGCGGGCAACAGGCTCACGGTGTTGCGTTCGGGAATGCCCAGCGAGGCCTGCGGCCCGGTGGCGGACAAGGTGGCGCCGATCTTCACTTGCGCCTGCGCGGGCGCGGCGCCCCCGGCAAGCAGGCCGGCCGTCAGCGCGAGCGTCAGGGCGGCGTTCAGGGTGCAACGTGGGCTCATACGCGATCTCCTTTGGGGTCGGGGGCTTTGTTTTCGGGATGTGCCGGCCCCCTGCGGCGGGTAAGGGTTCAGGCGGGCATGCCTCCGTGCGTCGAGAACGCGCCGTTGCAGAACACCAGCGCGCCGGCCTCGTCGTCGTACAGGTGCAGGCGCAGGACCTGGCCGATCAGGATGGCATGGTCGCCGGCGTCCAGCACCTGGCGGGTGGCGCATTCGAAGCGCGCCACGCAGTCGTCGAACACCGGCAGGCCGTCATGGCCCGGGTACCAGTCCAGCCCGGCGTAGCGGTCCTCGGCCGTCTGCGCGAACGCCCGCGCCAGATGGCGATGGCTGGCGCCCAGCACATGCACCGCGAAGGCCGGCCGGGCGATGAACTCGGCATGCAGCAGGCTGGCGCGGCGCAGGCTCCACAACACCAGCGGCGGATCCAGCGAGACCGAGGCGAAGGAATTCACGGTCATGCCGATCGGCCCCTGCGCGCCCGCGGCAGTCACCACCGTGACGCCGGTGGCGTAGCGGCCCAGCGCCTGACGCATGCGGGCCGGGTTCAGATCCAGGCAGTCGCTCATCGGACGCTCCGTGGCTGACCGCCGGCTCAGGCGGGCTGGGCGGCGGCCGACGCCACGCCGGACAGCGGCATGGCCTCTTCCATCAGCCCGCGCATGGAATCGAGCACCAGGTCCTGGGACAGCAGACCGAAGTTGTGCAGGCTCATGACATGGTCCAGCCCCATGTCGGCCAGCCGCGCCAGCTTGTCGGCCACCGTGCGCGGCGAACCGAACAGAGACAGGCCGCTGGCGATGATGTCGGCGTAGACCTGCTTGCGCGCGTACAGGCGCGTGTCCACGTACAGGTCGAAAGCGCTGGCGGCGCGCTCGCGCGCCAGCGCGTCGGTCGGGGCGACATGGGTGTGCAGCGCCACCGCCGCCATGCCGGACGCGTCTTCGATGCCCGCCTCGGCCAGCCCGCGCCGGTAGTCCTGCATCATCAGGCCGATTTCCTCGAAGCTGTCCACCGCCGCGTAGGGCACGAACAGCATGCGGCGCCCCTGGCGACCCACGTGATAGGCGGCCTCGCGGCGCAGGATAGCCACGTAGACCGGCACCGGCTGCTGCACCGGCTGCACGTTGATCCGCACCTCGCGGATGGTGTTGTGGCGGCTTTCGTGCGTGACGCGCTCGCCGGCCAGCAGGCGCTCGACCAGCATCAGGTTCTCGTCGAAGCGCTCGCGCTTGATGGCGGGATCGACGTCGTAACCCTCGAATTCATGCTTCAGATAGCCCGAGCCCACGCCCAGCGACAGCCTTCCTTGCGAAAGCTGGTCCACCAGGGCATAGTTTTCCGCCACCGTCAGCGGGTTGTGGAAGGTCAGGATGGAGATCGCCGTGCCCAGGCGCAGCCGGCGCGTCTGCTGCGACAGCGCCGCCAGGAACACGGCCGGATTGGGCACCGCGCCATATTCATGGAAGTGGTGCTCGGCCACCCAGAACGTGTCGTAGCCCAGGCGCTCGGCCTGGCGCGCCTGGTCCAGCACCTGACCGTAGAGTTGCCCCAGGCTGCGCGGCGCCGAGGGGTAATGGTCCTGGACCGAGAAAATGGACATCTTCATGTTTGTCTCCGGATTGTCCGCCGTGACCGGCTGATGTATTTTTTAGTGATACGCGTATTCTAATAAGAGACATCCACATGTCAACAGACAGCAGCACCGGCATCCAGTCCGCGGAAATCGCGCTGGACGTCTTGACCCGCCTGGCCGAGCTGGGCGGCGCGCAATCCGTGTCCGAACTGGGCCGCAGCCTGGACATGCCGCGCGCCAAGGTCCATCGCTACCTGGTCTCGCTGGAACGGCGCGGCTATGTCGAGCAGGACCCCGCCAGCGCCCGCTACCGCCTGGGCCCGCAGGCGCTGCACACCGGGCTGGCCGCCCTGGCCGAGGTCGATTTCGTCAAGCTGGCGGCGGACGGCCTGGACGCGCTGAGCGGCGCCATCGGCCAGACCGTGTTCATCTCCATCTGGGGCCAGCACGGCCCCACCATCGTGCAGTGGCGCGACGCGCGCCTGCCCGTGACCGTGAACGTGCGGGTCGGCTCGGTGCTGCCCCTGCTCAACAGCGCCACCGGCCGGGTCTATGCCGCCTGGCTGCCCGAGGACCTGGCCCTGCCCCGCGCCCTGGCCGAATGGGACGCGCAGCTGCGCCAGGGCGCCGACGCGTCCTGGCTGCTGGACGCGGCCAAGCCGCCGGCCGATCCCGCCGCGGCCCTGCGCGCGCACTGGCGCGCCACGCGCGAACGCGGCTACGCCACGGTCAGCGGCCATCTGCTGCACGGCATCGATTCGGTCAGCGTGCCGGTGCGGGACGCCCAGGGCGGCCTGGCGGGCGCGCTCACCAGCCTGGGGCTGCACGGCGGCTTCGACCTGTCGCCCGACGGCGCCCCGGTGCGCGGGCTGCTGGCCGCCGCCGCCGACTGCTCGCGCCGGCTGGGCTGGCGGGCCTGAGGGACGGGCGTGATCAGCGCCTCCGACCGACACGCCTGACTGGCGGCCCGGCAGCGGACACCGCCCGCCGGCCTGCCTTTACAATAGCGAGTTGCCCCAGGCCTGCCCGGTACGACCCGGCCGGCCTTCCCGGCCGATTCCATGACGAACGGCCCCGCCGGCGGCCCGCGCCGCCCGCCCTCTCCTGCCAGATGCCCGCGTGACCCGATCTCTCACCGTTTCCGACTTCGACTACGAGCTGCCGCCCGAGCTCATCGCCCAGACGCCCGCCGCCGAACGCACCGGCAGCCGGCTGCTGCACCTGGATGACGCCAGCCAGCTGCATGACCGGCGCTTCGCCGACCTGACCGGCCTGCTGCGGTCCGGCGACCTGCTGGTCTTCAACGACACCCGCGTCATCAAGGCCCGGCTGAACGGCCACAAGACCACCGGCGGCAAGGTCGAGGTGCTGGTCGAGCGCATCACCGAGCCCGACCGCGCCCTGGCCCACGTGCGCGCCAGCAAGTCGCCCGGCCCCGGCATGGGGCTGCGCCTGGCCGACGCCTTCGACGCCGTGGTGCTGGGCCGCGAGGGCGAGCTGTTCGACATCCGCTTTTCCGGTCCGGTGCTGGACCTGCTGGACGCCCACGGCGCCACGCCGCTGCCGCCCTACATCACGCACGAGGCCGACGCCGGCGACGACGCCCGCTACCAGACCGTGTACGCGCGCGAACCCGGCGCCGTCGCGGCGCCCACCGCCGGCCTGCACTTCGACCAGGCCACGCTGGACCAGCTGGACGCCCTGGGCGTGGAACGCGCCTTCGTCACGCTGCACGTGGGCGCGGGCACCTTCCAGCCGGTGCGGGTCGACAGACTGGAAGACCACATCATGCACGCCGAATGGTTCACCGTGCCGCAGGCCACCGTGGACGCCATCGCCGCCGCCCGCGCGCGCGGCGGCCGCGTGATCGCCGTCGGCACCACCAGCGTGCGCGCCCTGGAATCGGCCGCCGCGCAGACCGCCGGATCAAACGCGCCGGGCATGCCTCTGGCCGCCGCCCAGGGCGACACACGCCTGTTCATCACGCCGGGCTACCAGTACCGCGTGGTCGACGCCCTGGTCACCAACTTCCACCTGCCCCAGTCGACCCTGCTGATGCTGGTGTCGGCGCTGGCCGGCGTCGAGCCGATCCGCCGCGCCTACGCCCACGCGGTGGCCCAGCGCTACCGCTTCTTCAGCTACGGCGACGCCATGTTCATCGAATCCCCCGCACAACAACCATGACCGGACTGAACTTCGAACTGCTCGCCACCGACGGCGGCGCCCGCCGCGGCCGCATCACGCTGAACCACGGCGTGGTCGAGACGCCCATCTTCATGCCCGTGGGCACCTACGGCAGCGTCAAGGCCATGCTGCCGCACGAGCTCAAGGAAATCGGCTCGCAGATCGTGCTGGGCAACACCTTCCACCTGTGGCTGCGCCCGGGCACGGAAATCATGGAAAAGCATGGCGGCCTGCACGGCTTCATGCAGTGGGACAAGCCCATCCTCACCGACTCGGGCGGCTTCCAGGTGTTCAGCCTGCAGGGCATGCGCAAGATCACCGAGGAAGGCGTCAAGTTCGCCTCGCCGATCGATGGCGCGCGCCTGTTCCTGACGCCCGAGGAATCGATGCGCATCCAGCGCTCGCTGAACTCGGACATCGTGATGGTGTTCGACGAATGCACGCCCTACGAGATCGACGGCCGTCCGGCCACGGTCGAGGAAGCGGCCCGCTCGATGCGCATGTCGCTGCGCTGGGCGCGGCGCTCGCGCGACGAGTTCGACCGCCTGGGCAATCCCAACGCGCTGTTCGGCATCGTCCAGGGCGGCATGTACGAATCGCTGCGCGACGAATCGCTGGCCGGGCTGCAGGACATCGGTTTCCACGGCTACGCCATCGGCGGCCTGTCGGTGGGCGAGCCCAAGGAAGACATGATGCGCATCCTGGCGCACGTCACGCCCAAGCTGCCGGCGCAGGCGCCGCGCTACCTGATGGGCGTGGGCACGCCGGAAGACCTGGTCGAGGGCGTGTCGCGGGGCGTGGACATGTTCGACTGCGTCATGCCGACCCGCAACGCGCGCAACGGCTGGCTGTTCACCCGTTTCGGCGACGTCAAGATCCGCAACGCCAAGTACCGCGACGACACCCGTCCGCTGGACCCCAGCTGCGCCTGCCACACCTGCTCGAATTTCTCGCGCGCTTACCTGCATCATCTGCAGCGCGCCAACGAGATCACCGGCGCGCGCCTGAATACGCTGCACAACCTGCACTTCTATTTGACTATCATGAAGGAAATGCGCGAGGCGATCGCCGAAGGCCGCTTCGACGCCTGGCGCGCCCGGTTCGCCGCCGACCGCGCCCGCGGCGTGAACTAGCGCCCGCACGGGCCGCGGGCCGCCTCTCATGGAAAACCCGGAACCCCGCCCTGCCCGGCGGGCCGGGGCAGCCTCCGACACGGGAGCGCGCGCAGAACCTAGATACAATAGTCGGCTTGCCCTGTCCAAGGCTCGCGCGGGGACAGCGCATGCGGCGCAGCCTCGAAGCGCGCCGGCAACCAAGAACTCAACAAACCCTAAAGACCAAACACGCAGGAGAATTCCATGTCCGCTATCGATACCGCCAGCCTCGTCATGGCCCAGGCCGCAGCGCCCGAGGGCGGCGCGCTCATGGGCATGCTGCCCATCATTCTGATGTTCGTGATCCTCTATTTCCTGATGATCCGTCCCCAGATGAAGCGCCAGAAGGAGCACCGCAATCTGATCGCCGCCCTGGCCAAGGGCGACGAAGTCGTCACCGCCGGCGGCATGCTGGGCAAGGTCACCAAGGTCAACGACAGCTACGTCACCGTCGAAGTCTCGGAACTGGCCGAGAAGCCCGTCGAGATCATCATGCAGAAGTCCTCGGTCTCGGCCGTGCTGCCCAAGGGAACCATCAAGGCCCTGTAAGAGTCACATGGTGCTGCGCCGGGCCGGCAGGTCCGGCCGCCACGCCAGACTCCGCCCGGCGCCCGCGCCGGGCGGACCCTTTCACCCTGACATGAAGTAGCCGGCAATGAACCGCTATCCCCTCTGGAAATACATAACGGTCCTGGTGGCGGTCGTCATAGGCCTGCTGTATACGCTTCCCAATTTCTACGGCGAATCGCCTGCCGTCCAGGTTTCCAGCGCCAAGGCCACCGTCAAGGTCGAGCCGGCCATGCTGAGCCGGGTCGAGCAGATCCTGACCGACGCCAAGATCCCCAACGAAGGGGTCTATTTCGAACAGAACGGCACGCTCGGCACCGTGCGCGCCCGCTTCACCTCGACCGACCTGCAGCTGCAGGCGCGCGACCTGATCGACAAATCCCTGAACACCGTCTCCGGCGACCCGCAGTACACCGTGGCGCTGAACCTGCTGCCCGCCTCGCCGCCCTGGATGCGCGCGCTGGGCTGGTTCGCCCCCAAGCCCATGTACCTGGGCCTGGACCTGCGCGGCGGCGTGCACTTCCTGCTGCAGGTGGACATGCAGGGCGCCCTGACCGCCCGCTATGACTCGCTGGCCGCCGACGTGCGCTCGGTGCTGCGCGACCAGAAGGTCAACGTGGCCGGCGTGGAACGCTCCGGCATGGGCGTGGCCGCCACCTTCAACGACACGCAGGACCGCGACCGCGCCATCTCGACGCTGCGTAGCCGCCTGCCCGACCTGGAATTCACCGAGCGCGAGGAAAACGGCAAGCAGCTGCTGATCGGCGCGCTGAACCCGGCCGCCGTCACCCGCGTGCAGGATTCCGCGCTCAAGCAGAACATCAACACCCTGCACAACCGCATCAACGAGCTGGGCGTGGCCGAACCGGTCATCCAGCAGCAGGGCAACGACCGCATCGTGGTGCAGCTGCCCGGCGTGCAGGACGTGGCCAAGGCCAAGGAACTGCTGGGCCGCACCGCCACCCTTGAAATCCGCATGGTCGACGATTCCCCCGCCGCGCAGGCCGCGCTGCTGGGCGGTTCCGTGCCGTTCGGCCTGGAACGCTACAACGACCGCGACGGTCGCGGCATCCTGGTCCGCCGCCAGGTCATCCTGACCGGCGAGAACCTGCAGGACGCCCAGCCCGGCCGCGACTCGCAGACCCAGCAGGCTGCCGTGCACCTGACGCTGGACGCCAAGGGCGCCCGCATCTTCCGCGACGTCACCCGCGACAACATCAACAAGCGCATGGCCATCCTGCTGTTCGAGAACGGCAAGGGCGAAGTGGTCACCGCGCCGGTCATCCGCGGCGAGATCGCCGGCGGCCAGGTGCAGATCTCGGGCAGCATGTCGTCCGAGGAAGCCGCCGACACCGCCCTGCTGCTGCGCGCAGGCGCGCTGGCCGCGCCGATGTCCATCATCGAGGAACGCACCATCGGCCCCAGCCTGGGCGCCGACAACATCGCCAAGGGCTTCTACTCGACGCTGTACGGCTTCCTGGCGATCGCCGCGTTCATCATCCTGTACTACCACCTGTTCGGCGTGTTCTCGACCATCGGCCTGACTTTCAACGTGCTGCTGCTGCTGGCCCTGCTGTCCATGCTGCAGGCCACGCTGACCCTGCCGGGCATCGCGGCCATCGCGCTGACGCTGGGCATGGCGATCGACTCGAACGTGCTGATCAACGAGCGCATCCGGGAAGAACTGCGCGCCGGCGCCAGTCCGCAACAGGCCATTCACCATGGCTTCGAGCGCGCCTGGGGCACCATCCTGGACTCCAACCTGACCACCCTGATCGTGGGCCTGGCGCTGCTGGCCTTCGGCTCGGGTCCGATCCGGGGCTTCGCCGTGGTGCACTGCCTGGGCATCCTGACCTCGATGTTCTCGTCGGTCGTGGGCGTGCGCGCGCTGGCCAACCTCTGGTACGGCCGCAAGAAGAAGCTCACCTCGATCTCCATCGGCGAGGTCTGGAAACCCAAGACGAACTGAACAGCGCGGGCGGCCCCCGCCACAGATAGAGCCCAAGGCCAACCATGGAATTCTTCCGGATCCACCGCACCATCCCGTTCATGCGCCACGCGCTGGTGCTGAACGTCATCAGCCTCGTCACCTTCCTGGCGGCTGTCTTCTTCATCGCCACCCGCGGCTTCCACCTGTCGATCGAATTCACCGGCGGCACGGTCATGGAAGTCAGCTACAACCAGACCGCACAGCTGGAAAGCGTGCGCGGCGTCGTCTCCAAGCTCGGCTACAGCGACTTCCAGGTGCAGAACTTCGGCACCTCGCGCGACGTGATGATCCGCCTGCCCCTGCAGGAAGGCCAGACGTCCGCCACGCAGAGCGAAACCGTCATGTCCGCGCTCAAGGCGGCCGACGCCGGCGTCGAGCTGCGCCGGGTCGAGTTCGTCGGCCCGCAGGTCGGCCAGGAACTGCTGCACAACGGCCTCATGGCGCTGCTGGTCGTGGTGCTGGGCATCGTGATCTACCTGGGCTTCCGCTTCGAATGGAAATTCGCCGTCGCCGGCGTGATCGCCAACCTGCACGACGTGGTGATCATCCTGGGCTTCTTCGCCTTCTTCCAGTGGGAATTCTCGCTCTCGGTGCTGGCCGGCGTGCTGGCGGTGCTGGGCTACTCGGTGAACGAATCCGTGGTCATCATGGACCGGATCCGCGAGAACTTCCGCAAGTACCGCAAGGCGGACGTGCAGGAAGTCATCAACAGCGCCATCACCCAGACCATCTCGCGGACCATCATCACCCACGGTTCCACGCAGATGATGGTGCTGGCCATGCTGTTCTTCGGCGGCCCCACCCTGCACTACTTCGCCATGGCCCTGACCATCGGCATCTGGTTCGGCATCTACTCGTCGGTGTTCGTCGCCGCCGCGCTGGCCATGTGGATGGGTGTCAAGCGCGAAGACCTGGTCAAGCCGGTCAAGAAGGAAGGCGAGGAAGGCGAAGTCGCCTGATCGCGCCATCAGTCCGCATCAGAACCCGCCCTCGTGGCGGGTTTTTTTTAGAGGTCCGCCACGTCACGCAGCCGGACACCGGTCAACTTCGCCGCAACCAGGGCATCGGACATCACCCGATCGCAGACAGGAGAAGCGCCCAAGCGCTCCTGGCGAAAGATGTGGGCATTTGCCACGGCGTCTGCCTTGAAGATCAGACTCGCTCCACCCACCACGCTGTACAGCTTGACGTCCTGGCCAGTCTGGTGATCGCGGTCAAGCCTGATCTTCACCCGCGATCGGGCTTCGTCCAGTGCATTCAGCGTGCGCAGCACATTGCAGAGGTAGTACTGCGGACCGGGGGAACCGTCGGCAAGGGTGAAGTCGCATGAGACAAATGCGAATGCTTCGGGGTCTACACGCAGGAATACCTGTCTGAGTGCCTCGGAGACCACCCAGATGCCTGCCAGCGCCTCAAAGTCGCGCGGCAGCCCCCCTTTCTCCGGCACGTGCACCAGATGTGGCCGCTCGGGGTACTGATCGGGTTCGCCAGTCGGTCGCTCGACAATATTCATGCCAGGGTGGATCAGTGCGTCTTCGTTCGCAAATTCCAGCCCCGAAACCTGACCATTACCCCTGAGGCTTGGATCAACGAGAAAGAACCTGCCCTTGTAGGACTCGGTCCCAGCTGAAACGGGAATGCCGGTCTGCTCGTTCATGGGTTTCCAACATGGATACGGGTTGAAAGGGTTCCCGTGGGTGGGCTGATCGTAGCAGTGCTACAGCATCTGGAGTGCTCCTCGCATTTTAGGACGGGAGCCCTACGGCAAGAAGGGCGAGCGCGCGGCGAGACTCTTTAAGCGCCCCATCGACACGCCAGAGAAGATGGCAACTGAAGCACGGCGCCTGCATGGCAAGAGCGCCGTGAGCAGGCTGCGCCTGTCCCTTCGGCTTGTACGGATAGCCCGGCCTCCAATACAGGGAATACCTTGCGATATCGAAATTCCGTCTCTTGATTTCTATATCTGAACAGGTATATTGATGGAAGTTGACCTACCCAAACCGCTGTACTGGACAGGAAGCGCCAAGAAGGATTTCAAGGCATTCCCGCTTGCCGTCCAAAGGAACATGGGCATGTGGCTCTACGTCGTGCAGCTGGGCCGCATGCCCTACGCCGCCAACCCGTGGAAAGGGTTGGGGCCGGGCGTCCACGAACTGGTGGACGACCACCTCGGCAACACGTATCGCGCGGTCTACGTGGTGCGCCTGGGCGATGCCGTGCATGTGCTGCACGCGTTCCAGAAGAAGTCCAAAACGGGTATTGCCACGCCCAAGCCTGAAATCTCGCTGATCGAAAGGCGCCTGAAGCAGGTCCTGGCCTCGTATACATCCAACCGGAGCAAGCCATGACATCCCACACCGGCACCGCCAACGTCCTGTACGACCTGGGATTCGAAGACGCGGCCGACCTCACCGCCAAGGTCCAGCTGGCGGTCAAGATCAACGACCTGATAGACCGGCGCGGCCTGACCCAGGTGGAAACGTCCGCCTTGACCGGCATGTCCCAGCCCAAGGTCTCGCAGATCCGCCGCTACAAGCTGCTGAACATCTCGCTGGAACGGCTCATGCTGGCCCTGGTTTCCCTGGACCAGCGCGTGGAGATCCGGGTCCGCCGCGCGCGCCGCTCCGACCCTGCCGGAATCAGCGTCGTCGCCTGACGGGCGCGTGCGCCGCCACTGTACCGCCACGCGCCGCTCCGCTGTACCGGGCCGAACCCCGCCGGCATTCGCTACCATAGCCCCCATGAAACTCGTCATCGATCACATCGTCGTCGCCGCCCCGGACCTGGACAGCGGCGCCCGCCATGTCGCCAGGCTGCTGGGCGTGGAGCCCGCGCGCGGCGGCGCGCATCCCCGCATGGGCACGCACAACCGCGTGCTGGGCATGGCGGGCGGCATGTACCTGGAAGTCATCGCCATCGATCCCGACGCCGCCGCGCCGGAACGGCCGCGCTGGTTCGGCCTGGACGAGCCGGCCATGCGCGAACGGCTGCGCGGCGGCCCGTTCCTGGCGCACTGGGCGGCGCGCGTCGCGCTGCCGGACGACCTGAGTGCGTGGCAGGCGCGTCACCCCGAGCGCATCGCGCCCCCCATTCCCATGACCCGCGGCGAACTGCGCTGGCGCCTCACCGTGCCGGACGACGGCAGCCTGCCGGCCTGGCGCGAGGCGGGCCAGAGCGCCGGCGACGGCCTGCTGCCTACACTGATCCAATGGGACGTGCCGGCCCATCCCGGCATCAGCCTGCCGGACAGCGGCCTGACGCTGCTGCGCCTGAGCGGCAGCCATCCGCGCGCGGCGCTGCTGCGCCAGGGACTGGACTGGCTGGGCGCGGACGGCCTGATCGACATTGAACAGGCCGACGGCCCGCCGCGCCTGAGCGCGAGCTTCGCCACCGCCAGCGGCGCAAGAACGCTGGCCTGAGGCGGCCCCGCAGGGCTGCCCGCCGGCCGACCCGAACCCATCACAAACCGAGGAGACCCCATGACACATACCCGCAAGCGGTTCGACGAAGACCCTTATCTGGCCCGCTGCGAAGCCACCGTGATCGCCGTCCATCCGGAAGGCATCGAGCTGGACGAGACGGTCTGCTATGCGCGCAGCGGCGGACAGGCCGGCGACACCGGCCTGGTGACGCTATCTGACGGCCGCAAGCTGGCCTTGACGGACACCATCTACGCCGACGACCGCCGGCGCATCCTGCACGTACTGGAAGAAGGCGCCACGCCACGGGTCGGCGATCGCATCGCCGTGGAACTGGACTGGCCGCGCCGGCATCGCCTGATGCGCCTGCACACCTGTCTGCACCTGCTGGGCGCGCTGGTGCCGGCGCCCGTGACCGGCTGCAGCATTTCCCCCGATTCGGCGCGCATCGACTTCGACCTGCCCGAATCCACGCTCGACAAGGACGATCTGACCGCCCGCCTGAATGCGCTGATCGAGGCCGGCACGCCCGTCACCGTCAACAGCATCTCGCCCGAGGAGCTGGCGGCGCAGCCCGACCTGGTGCGCACCATCGGCGCGGCGCCGCCGGCCGCCGAGCGGATCCGCATCATCGAGATCCCGGGCGTGGACCGCCAGCCCTGTGGCGGCACCCATGTCGCCAACACCAGCGAGATCGGCCCGGTGGCGGTGGTCAAGATCGAAAAGAAGAGCCGCAGCAACCGGCGCGTGGCGATCCAGTTCCGCTGACGCGCCCGCGCGTGGCGGCTGCGCTCATCCAGCGCGCGGCCGCGCGCTGGCCCTGACGTCTCAGCCGCGCCGCCACCACCGCCACGGCATGCGCAGCGGCCATTGGTACTTGCTGCCCAGCACGCGCGGCGCCAACCCGTGCGCCACGGCGAAGGCGATGCCGGCGGCGGTCATCACATCGGACAGGTAGTGGTCCAGGTTGACCAGGCGGCTGACGGCGACCAGCGCGGCCAGCGACAGGAAGGCCCAGCGCCAGCGCGGCGCCAGGATGCCCAACACCACGGCCACGGAAAACGCCGCGTAGGTGTGGCTGGACGGAAAGGAATTGAACAGCTGCGCGCGCGAGAAGGTCTCGCCCATGCCGTAGATGCCCTGCTCGAAATACAGCTCGGGCCGGGCGCGCGCCACCCCGCGCTTCAACACCAGCACAACCAGGCCGCCCACGGCCATGGTGGACAGCAGCAGCAGGCTGCCGCGCGTCATGCTCTCGTAGCGCATGCGCAGCGGATTGGGCCAGCCGCGAGCGGCACCCAGCAGACCGACGATATAGAACGCCAAGCCGACGACGATGTACTTGCCGCTGTCGCCCAGGTAGCCGATCCAGGCGAACGAGGTGTCAACATCCGCGCTCACATGCCCGCGCAGCCAGACGGCCAGCGGCAGATCGAGCCACAGCGCGCTGACGCCCGCCAGCAGGGCCAGGACGGCCCCCCCCGCCAGCCAGCGGAGCGACGAAAACGGGCTGCGCATCGAGTCGTATGCCGTTCCCCGCCCGGTGGCGGCGGGAACGGCGGCGGGCGTCGGTAGCGGATTGGAAGTCATGCGCGCCCTGCTGAAACGAGAAACATTATTGGGATGGCCGTTTTTGGAGAGCGACTATCGTAACGGCGGCGGGCGGCGACTCCAAGAAGCAATTGGGCGCAAGAGGTAAAATTCCCGGTTTCTCCCACAGCAGCCCCCGGGATCTACAC